>NZ_JBHZAG010000039.1:0-78601 GCF_042754125.1 Amycolatopsis sp. NPDC059235 | reverse complement strand
ACTGGTTTGGGTTTGCTGGGTGGGGTCTGTATGCCCTTGGGGGGCTGGTGCGGCTTGCTGGATGTCCGTGATGGGCTCCTTGAGGGAATTGGATTCCCTCAAGGAGCCCTTCACGGACGTTGAGCGGGTTACTTCGCGGGGAGGATGAGGCCTCGGACTTCGCCGAAGCCCAGTGTCGCGCCGCTGCTGGTGGTGGCGCTGCCGGTGATGGCGACCTCGTCGCCGTCCTGGAGGAAGGTGCGTTGTTCTCCGTTGACGGTCAGGGGGTCCCGGCCGCCCCAGGAGAGTTCCAGGAACGAGCCGCGTTCGGCCGGTTCCGCACCGGAGATGGTGCCCGAGCCGTAGAGGTCGCCGGTGCGGGCGGAGGCGCCGTTGACGGTCAGGTGGGCCAGCATCTGGGCGGGGGACCAGTACATCTCGCGGTACGGCGGGCGAGCGACCTCCTGGCCGTTCCACTGCACTGTGAGGTTGATGTCCAGGCCCCACGGGCTCGTTTCCCGCAGGTAGGGCAGGGGTTCCGGCGACGTCTGGCCGGGCAGCGGGACGCGGGCCTCGGCCAGTGCCAGGATCGGGACCACCCACGGCGAGATCGACGTCGCGAAGCTCTTGCCCAGGTTCGGGCCCAGCGGGACGTACTCCCAGGCTTGGATGTCGCGGGCCGACCAGTCGTTCAGCAGGACGGCGCCGAACACGTGCCGGGGGAAGTCGTCCGGCGTGATCGGGGTGTTGGCGGGAGTGCCCGCGCCGACGATGTAGCCGAGTTCCGCTTCGATGTCCAGGCGGGTGCTCGGGCCGAAGACCGGACCGTCCTCGCCCTTGCGCTGGCCGCTCGGGCGGACCACGTCGGTGCCGGACACGTAGACCGTGCCGGAGCGGCCGTGGTAGCCGACCGGGAGGTGTTTCCAGTTGGGCAGCAACGGTTCCGCGTCCGGACGGAACAGCCGGCCGACGTTCGACGCGTGGTGTTCCGAGGCGTAGAAGTCCACGTAGTCGGCGACGTCGATGGGCAGGTGCAGGGTGACGTCGCCGATCGCGTGCACGGCTTCGGCGGGCACCTCGCCGGTCACCAGCGTCTGCAGGCGCGTGCGGACCTCGACCCAGCGGTCGTAACCCTGCGCCATGAAGGCGTTCAGCGTCGGCTCGGCGAACACTGCGTCACCCAGGGCGATCGACAGGTCCAGCACGTGCTCGCCCACGCGCACGCCCACTCGGGGACTGCCGTCGCCTGCCGAGAAAACGCCGTACGGCAGGTTTTCGACGCCGAAGGGGGAGCCGGCGGGGATGTCGAGCACGGTCATGCGGTGGCTCCGATCAGGCCTAGGTCTGTCAGTTCGGTGAGCGGGTCGGTGATGCTGCAGGTGCCGAACGAGGTGAACTGCGCGCGGGCCGCGGCCAGGCGTTCCGGGGCCAGCGCACGGATGCGGTCGGCGACCGCAGCACCGTCGCGTTCCCCAAGCAGCGCAACGACTTCCTCGTCCTCGGCACCCCGATCGACCGCCTCAGCGGCAAGAAGCAGGTTGAGGAACCCGTGTTGCTCGAAACCGGTCGTCGGATCGGTGTTGCGGATCGCGTGGTGCAGGCCCGCCGTCGCTTTGAACGGGACGCCCGCGTCGGCGGTCGCGCGGATCGCGGCGGCCAGTTCGGCTTCGTCCGGGTAGTACTCGGCGGACGTGCCGCCGGTGCGGAACTTCGCCTTGTGCGGGGTGCCGGAAAGCGCCCGCAGCAATGGAACCCGGCGGTCGTCGCGCGGGATCTCCACGGCGACGGGAACCGGGCAACCGTCCACTGCGGACAGGAACTCGGCGACGCTCATTCCTTGCGGCACCGCGATTTCCAGCGATTCGACCGACACCGGCAGTCCGTCGACGGCCTTGAGCACGTCGGCGATCCCATCCGGTCCGGCGGGCAGCGTCACGCTGAGCGGCAGGGTCTTCGAGCGGCCTGCGACGACGTCGGCCAGCTCCGCCAAACCGGACGCGGCGACCACCAGCGGGCCGACCATCGCGGCGTACTCGGCAGAGGTGTGCCGGTCGTGCGCGGCGACAGCGTCCGGCAGCGGCGCGAGGCCGGGCGGGAAGACCGCCGCGTCGTCGAGCAGGCCGCGGGTCAGTGCGTCGGTCACGACTGCGGTCCCCGTCCTGCCCAGGTCCAGGCATAGCCGGGGTCGTCGCTCGCGTGGCCGCCCTCGCCGATTTCCAGCGGGCGGAACGTGTCGACCATGACGGCCAGCTCGTCGAAGAACTCCACGCCGATCGAGCGCTCCACCGCGCCCGGCTGCGGGCCGTGGCTGTGCCCGCCGGGGTGCAGGCTGATCGAACCCTGGCCGATGCCGGAACCCTTGCGCGCCTCGTAGTTTCCGCCGCAGTAGAACATCACCTCGTCGGAGTCCACATTGGAATGGTAGTACGGCACCGGGATCGACAGCGGGTGGTAATCGACCTTGCGTGGGACGAAGTTGCAGATGACGAAGTTGTTGCCCTCGAACACCTGGTGCACGGGCGGCGGCTGGTGCACGCGGCCGGTGATGGGCTCGAAGTCGGAGACGTTGAACGTGTACGGGTAGAGGCAGCCGTCCCACCCGACGACGTCGAACGGGTGCGTCGGGTACACGTAGCGCGTGCCGACGACGCCGCGCGAGCCGCGGTGCTTCACCAGCACCTCGACGTCGGTGCCTTCCGCGAGCAGCGGCTCGGCCGGGCCGTGCAGGTCGCGCTCGCAGTACGGCGCGTGCTCCAGCAACTGGCCGTAGCGCGAGAGGTAGCGCTTCGGCGGCGCGATGTGCGAGTTCGCCTCGATCACGTAGGCGCGCAACGGTTCTGTGCCCTTCGGCACCCAGCGGTGCGTGGTGGCGCGGGGGAGGATCACGTAATCGCCGGCGCGGGCGGGAAGTGCGCCGAACACCGTCTCGACGACCGCTTCACCGGACTCGACGTACACGCACTCGTCGCCGATCGCGTTGCGGTACAACGGAGAAGCCTCGCCGGCGGCGACGTAGGAGATGCGCACGTCGCCGTTGCCGAGCACGAGCCGCCGGTTGTTCACGACGTCCGCGCTCTTCCATTCCTGGCCCGGGAACAGCGTGTGCAGCTTGAGGTGCAACGGCTTGAGCGGCCGGTTCTCGGTGAGCGTCTGGTCCGGCAGTTCCCATGGCGTCGCGTCGACGATCGCGGACGGGATGCCGCGGTGATACAGCAGCGACGAGTCCGACGAGAAGCCCTCCTCGCCCATCAGCTCCTCGGAATAGAGCCCGCCTTCGGGCGTGCGGTGCTGCGTGTGCCGCTTAGGCGGGATGCTGCCCGCGCTGCGGTAGTAGGCCATGGGTCGCCTCCTCGGCGCGAAGTGATTAAAGTATGTACTACTTTCAGTCCAGCCTAGTCCACTGGCTGAGCCGGCGAAAGGGGTCAGCGGCGGGTCGCGAACCCGGCCCGGCCGGAGATGAGCTTGTCCAGCAGCATCACCAGCACGCGCTGCTCGGCCTCGGTGAGCACCTCGACCCACCCGGCCTCGCGTTCGTTCTGCGCCTCGAACACCTCGAGCATCTCGGCGTGCCCGGCTTCGGTGAGCGAGAGCCGCACCGAACGGCCGTCCGTCTCGCCCGGCTTCCGCGTCAGCAAACCTTCGCTGACCAGGGTTTTCGCCAGATTCGACACCGCCGCCCGGCTCATGCCGGTGAGCCGGGCGGCGGCGGACGGTTCGAGCGGCCCGGCCAGCCACACGACGAACAGCACGCGAAACGCCGACCACGACCGCCCGCGCGGCCGGTGCACGGCGGATTCGAGGTCGTAGGTCACCAGGTTCGACGCCCGGTTCAGCGTCAGCAGCACCTCGGTCGCCAACTGGTGACGGAACCCGAACTCGTCGGCGAGCCTGCGGTTGGCCAGCGCGATGAACGACCAGAAGTCGAGCGAGTCCGGGTCCGGCGGCGCGGCGGAGTCCTGCATGGACAGCACGGTACCCGCGCCGCCGGGATAATCAAACTCGAAACTACTTCACCGGACGAGACAGGCGAGCGCCCGCGTCGCGCGGCACTTTCAGGAACGCCAGCATCACCGCCGCGACGATCAGGCAGCCGATCGGGAAGTACAGCCCCACCGTCACGTCGGTCTCGGTGGCCGCGAGCCCGATCGCATACGGCCCGAAGAATCCGCCGAGCGCGGCGATCGAGTTGATCGCGGCCAGCCCGACCGCCGTGTGTTCCTTCGACAGCACCCGTGCGGCCATCGCCCAGTACGGCGCGAGGTAGCCGAGCACGCCGATCGCCGCCAGCGACAGGCTGACCAGCGACAACGTCGGCACGGTCTTGAACTGGATCGCGCCGAAGAACCCGATCGCCGCCACCAGCACGGTGCCGATCACGTGTCCCTTGCGCTCGCCGGTGCGGTCGGAGTTGCGGGCGAGCAGCAGCATGCCGATCGCGCCGACGACATACGGGATCGCGCCGAGCAGGCCGATGTTGGTCGAGGAGTACTTCGGGTCAAGCTGCTTCACGATCAGCGGCAGGAAGAACGTCAGCCCGTACAGGCCGCAGGCGATGAAGAGGTTGGAAATCGCCAGCAGCAGCACCTTGCCGTCGCGCACCGCGCGCAGCTGGCCGAGGAACGTTTCCTTCTCCTCCGGCACGTACTCGCGGTCGATCTCGGCCTGCAGCCAGGTGCGTTCCTCGGCGGTCAGGAACTTCGCGTCGGCGGGCTTGTTCGGCAG
Source organism: Amycolatopsis sp. NPDC059235 (assembly GCF_042754125.1). Classification (NCBI taxonomy): domain Bacteria; kingdom Bacillati; phylum Actinomycetota; class Actinomycetes; order Pseudonocardiales; family Pseudonocardiaceae; genus Amycolatopsis; species Amycolatopsis sp. NPDC059235. Next base: position 73,900 of record NZ_JBHZAG010000039.1, on the reverse strand, counting down.
GTAGAAGAAGGTCAGCAGGCCGATCAGCACGGCGGGCGCGCCCTGCAGGATGAACACCCACTGCCAGCTGCTCATGCCGGCCCAGTGCACGTGGTCGAGGATCCAGCCGCCGAAGAGGCTGCCGAGGATCAGCGCGATCGGCTGCGCGAGCGCGAGCGTCGCGATGGCCCGCCCGCGCTCCTTGCCGCGGAACCAGAAGGTCAAGTACAGCAGGAGCCCGGGGAACAGGCCAGCTTCGGCGATGCCGAGCAGGATCCGCGCGATCATCAGGTGCGTCACGCTCGCGACGAACCCGGTCAGCACGGTCACGATGCCCCAGCTGACCGCGATCCGGCTGAGCCACAGCCGGGCCCCGACCTTCTTCATGATCATGTTGCTGGGGACCTCGAACACCACGTAGGCGAGGAAGAAGATCGCCGACGCGACGCCGAAGGTCGCGGCCGTGATGGTGAGCTCTTTGGCCATGCCGAGCTGGGCGTAGCCGATGTTCGCCCGGTCCATGTAGTTGAAGATGTAGAGCAGCAGGACGATCGGCATGACGCGCACGCCGACCTTGCGGACGGTGCGTCTGGCCAGCGGGGAGTCCGCCGTGGTGGCGGCTGCGGCGGGGACGGACATGGGTTCTCCTCGACGGTGAGCAGTAACTCTGAAGGGTCAGGCGGCGGCGGAGCGACCGGCGATGCGGCCCATGGTGACGGCGTTGGCGACCGCGTTGCCGCCGCCGACGTAGCGGAAGCCGAGCACGCCCGCGCCGGCCTCGCCCGCGGCGAACAGTCCGGGCACCCGGTCGCCGCGGACGTCGAGCACGGCGGCGCTGGAGTCGATCTCCAGCCCGGCGTGCGTGCAGACCAGCTCGGCGGGCAACGTGCGAGCGGCGAAGAACGGTCCGGTGGCGATCTTCGCGGGCGGTTCGGTCGATCCCTTGGCGGACAGCGTTTCGTGCCGCAGGAATTCCGGGTCCTCGCCAGCGGGGAGCTGGGCGTTCCATCTGTCCACAGTGGCCCGTAGAGCTTCGGCGGGCACGTTCATCTTGCCCGCCAAGGCTTCCAGCGTGTCGGCCCGCAGGGTGCGGCCAGCGTCCGCTTCGGACAGTACGTGGTCGGCGTTCCAATGCGCGTAGCCCGGCGGGAGGTCGCGGCGCGCTCGGTCGTCGAAGACCATCCACACTGGACCGTCTTGCGCGGAGATGATGCCGCTGGACACCGCGTACGACGCGTCCTCGTCCATGAACCGGCGGCCGTGCGCGTTCACCAGCACGCGCGAGCGCGGCGGGAAACCGGACTGCCAGTGGTGCAGGCGCTGGAAGTACGCCGTCGGCAGCAGCAATCCCCAGCCCTCGCCGGTGATCGAGGCGGACACCTGCTCGCCGAACGCGAAGTGGTCGCCTCGGGAACCGGGCGCGGCGACGACGAACAGATCCTCGCCCGCCGCGTCCGCGTCCGCGTAGTACCGCGAGCGCAGGGCGGGATCCTGGGCGAATCCGCCGCTGGTCACGATCACCGAGTTCGCGCGGACCTCGATGCCGTCGGCGACCACGCCAGCGACCCGGCCGTCCTCCACGAGCAGCCGTTCGACCCGGGTGTTCAGCACCGCTTCGGCCCCGGCCTTGCGGCGCGCGCGGTCGAGCACCTGGACGAGGCCGTAACCCTGGTCCTTCGGCACGTGCCCGCGCCAGACGTCCTCGACGCCCGCGCGGGTCAGACCCGGCGTGTGCGCGTCGTGCGACACCTTCGCCGGGATCTCCGCGCCGAGCCCGATCAGCCATTCGACGGCCGGACCGGCTTCACGGCAAAACGTCTTGAGCAGACCGGGTTTCAGCTGCCACTGGTTGAGGTCGAGGTAGTGCTGGAAGAACCGTTCCGGCGTGTCCTCGATGCCCAGTTCGCGCTGGACGCTCGTGCCCGCCGCGGTAAGCATCCCCGCGGACAACTGGGTCGAGCCGCCGAGTTCTTTCTCCGACTCGAACAGCATCACCGAGGCACCGTGCTCGGCCGCGGAGACGGCGGCGGCCAGGCCCGCGCCGCCCCCGCCGATCACCACCACATCAGCGTCGACGCTCATCCGAGATCACCTCCGGTTTCGGCGAGAATGCGATGGTAGAGACCGTTCGAGACGAGACCGCCGTCCACAGTGACCTCGCTCCCGGTCAAGTAGGTGGACCGGTCCGACAGCAGGAACAGCACCGTGTCGGTGATTTCCTGGGGATCGGCCATCCTTCCGGCGGGCACACTGTCCACAGCGGACTTGACGAACGCGTCGGCGCCGGCCAGCAGCCCGGTGTCGACCAGTCCGGGATGGACGGAGTTGACCCGGATCCGCCACTTCGCGAAATTGCCCGCGGCGGACTTCGACAATCCGGTCAACCCCCATTTGCTCGCCGAGTAGGCGGGGGAGAAGTACCCGATCTGGCCGGAGATCGACGAGATGTTCACGATCGAACCGCCGCCCGAATCGCGCATCAGCGGCGCCGCCGCGCGCATCCCGTGGAACGGCCCGGACAGGTTCACCGCCAGCACGCGGTCCCAGACTTCCGCGGTGGTGTCCTGGAATTCCAGCCGCCGGGAGATCCCCGCGTTGTTCACGAGTCCGCCGAGCGAACCGTGCTCGGAACGGATCCGGTCGAGTACGCGAGTCCACTGTGCTGGTTCGACAACGTCCATTGTGTACGGAGTCGCCGCACCGCCAGCCGCGCGGATCTCGTCCGCGATTTCTTCCGCACCAGCGAAATCCGCGACGCAAACGTGCACGCCGCGTTCGCCGAGCGCGCGGGCGTGCTGCGCGCCCATTCCGTTCGCCGCGCCCGTCACGAGCACGACGTCCGGATAGCGCACGGCTTCGGTGGCGTCAGACATGCCGGGAGCCGCCGTCGACCGCGAGGCTGTGCCCGGTCACGTAGCGCGAGCTGTCCGAAAGCAGGAACAGCAGCACGCTGCACACCTCTTCCGGCGAGCCGATCCGGTGCAGCGGCACCGCGTCCAGCGCCTTCGCCAGCGCGGGTGCGTCGTCCTGGATCCAGCGGGTCATCTCGGTGTCGATGTAGCCCGGGGCAATGGAATTGACCCGGATGCCCTGGTCGCCGAGTTCCACCGCGAGCGATTCGGTGAGGTGCGCGACGGCCGCCTTCGAGCTGCAGTACGCCGCACGGCCCTTGCGCACGCGCACCGCGGACACCGACGCCATGTTGACGATCGCGCTGCCCGGTTCCATCCGCGCGGCCGCGGCCTGCGCACCGAACAGCACGCCCTCGACGTTCACCGAAAGCGTCGAGCGGATCTGCTCCGGGGTGATGTCCGGAACCTCGGCGAACGGGAAGATCCCGGCGTTGTTGACCCAGAAGTCGATGCGGCCGAACTCGTCGATCGCGCGCTGGGCGAGCGCGACGTGGTCCTCGGCGCGGGTGACGTCCACGGCGGACGCGACGATCCGGCCCGGCTTGTCCTCAATGGACTCGGCGGCGAGCGCGGCGGTCAGCTCGTCGGCGGTGGCGGTCATCGCGGCGGTGTCGAGATCGCCGCCCACCACGTGCACCCCGCGCGTGGCGAGACCGGCGGCGAATCGCGCACCCATTCCGCGAGCCGCGCCGGTGACCACGGCGACCTTGCCCGGCATCTCCGGGTACCGCGCGGTCGCGGGCTGGTGCAGCACCCGGCCGGGGCCGGTGGGCTCGAGAGTGGTCATCTGCGTTTTCTCCTCGTTGTTTCTCAGGGCTCGCGGTGCACGGTGCGACGGCGCACGCGCCAGCCTTCCGCAGTGCGCACGAGTTCGTCGTCCAGCACGGTGAGCCGGTGCAGTCGCGGGGATCCGCCTTCCGGCGTCCCGACGATCTGCAGATAGGCGAGCGCTCGCAAGGCATCCCCGGACTGTCCTAACCGGACCTCCACTGTGGACACCACGTGCCGCAGCCGCTCGCCGGACTCCACGCACCCGGTGTGGAACCGCTCGGCGAACGCGGTCAGCGCGGCCGTGCCGACAGCGGGTTCCGGATAGCTGGGCGAGACGAACTCCCCGTCCGGGGCGAACGTGGCGGCCCAGCGCGCGGCCTGCCCGGAGTCGATGGCGTGACTCTGGCGGCCGTAGAGCTGATGCACCGCCAGCACGTCCTCGACGGGGACTTCGCTCATGTCAGGGACCTCGATCCGCGGGAGTTGCCTCGAGTGGCAAACGTGCTATATTCGCACGCACCGTGCGATATGTAGGAACAGTAGGTCGCCGGACAAGCTGTCGTCAAGGGAGTCGTGTGTCCGAAACGGGGACGTCGAAGACGCTGAGCCACGGGCTTCAGGTGCTGGAGCTGCTGGTGGAGCATCCGCAGGGGCTCACGATGACCGAGATCGCCGAGGGGATCGGCGTGCACCGGACGGTCGCGCACCGGCTGGTGCGCACGCTGGAGGCGCACCACCTCTGCCGGCGCGACCGGTTCAAACGGATCTCGCTCGGCACCGGTCTCGTGCGCCTCGCCGAACCGGTGGAGCAGGACCTGCGCACGCTCGCGCGCCCGGTGCTGGAGGAACTTTCGGACGCCGGTCGCGCCTCAGCGCACCTGGTGGTCCGCGAAAACACAGAGCAGGTGCGGATGCTGATGATCGTGGAACCGCGTCAGGCGCGGATGCACGTATCGTTCCGCAGCGGCCAGCTGGACCCGATAGGCCGCGGTTCGGCCGGGCTCGCGCTGCTTTCGGCGGAGCCGCCGGTGGACGGGGAGCGCGAGGAGATCACGCGCGCCCGGACCCGGGGTTATGCGGTGTCGGTGGGGGAGATCGCGCCGGGGATCACGGGGATTTCCGCTGTGGTGCCGACTGGTCGTGATGCGCCGGGTACGAGTATCGGCCTGTCGCTGTTCGAGGCCCCGGACCCGGACGAGCTGGGCCGCTTGGTGGTGGCCTCAGCACAACGCCTGGGCTCACTGCTGAAATAACCTACCGGCCAACGAGCCCAGCCTCGTGTGCCAGCAACCCCGCCTGCGTCCGGTTCGTGCAGTCGAGCTTCACCAGCATCCGCGACACATAGCTCTTCACCGTCGCCTCCGCCAGATGCAGCCGACCCGCGATGTCCGCATTGGACAGTCCTTCTCCCAGGCACGCCAACACATCCCGCTCCCGGTCGGTCAATCCGGCGGTCCGGCGGCGGGCTTCGTCGTCGCGGCGGTGGCCGTCCGAGGACAGCGCCACCAACCGGCGCGCGGCCGACGGCGACAGCACGGTGTGCCCGTCCGCGGCGACCCGCACCAGGCCGATCAGGTCTTCCGGCGGCGTCGACTTCACCAGGAACCCGGCCGCGCCCGCGCGCAGCGCGCGGATGACGTAGGTGTCCGCGTCGAACGTCGTCAGCGCGACGACCACGGGCGGTTCCGGCAGCGCGCAGATCCGCTCGATCGCGGCCAGCCCGTCCACGCCGGGCATCCGCAGGTCCATCAGCACCACCGAGGGCCGGTGCCGGACCACTTCCTCGACCGCCTCGGCGCCGTCCCGCGCCTGCGCGACTACCTCGATGTCGCCGGCCGAACCGAGGATCGTGCGCAGGTGCGCGCACACCATCGGCTCGTCGTCGGCCACCACGACCGTGATCACCGGGCAGCACCTTCCGTGGTCGGGACGTAGGCGGGAAGTATCGCACCGATCCGGAACCCGCCGCCCGGCACGGGGCCTGCCTCGAACGTCCCGCCGACCAGTTCGACCCGCTGGCGCAGCCCGCTCAGCCCCGCGCCGGAGCCGCTGCCCGCGAGCGTCGCGTCCGGCGGCTGGGTCGCGCGGGTGTTGGCGACGGCTACGTCCAGTCCGCCTGGGTGATAGCGCAGCGAAACCGTCGCCGAACAGCCCGGCGCGTGCTTGCGGATGTTGGTGAGCGCCTCCTGCACCACGCGATACGCAGTGCGCGCGACGGTCGGCGACACCGAGGTCCGGTCGCCGGTCACCGAAAGCTCCGTCGCGATGCCGACCGCGACCGATTCGGCGACCAGGTCCGCGACCTCGCCGGGAAGCGGCGGATTCGGCACCGGCGGTTCGATTCCGGTGCCATTGCGCAGCACGCCGACCAGGTCGCGGAGCTCGTCCAAGGCGTGCGCGCCCTCGCGCCGGATGTCCTCGGCAGCCGATTTCACCGACGGATCCGGCGACGTCACGCCGAGCGCGCCCGCGTGCAGCACCATCAGGCTCAACCGATGGGTGACCACGTCGTGCATCTCGCTCGCCAGCCGCCGCCGCTCGGCCGCCAATGCCTGCTCGGCGAGCAGATGCTGCTCGCGTTCCGCGCGTTCGGCCCGGTCCCGCAAGGAACTCAGCAACTGTCGACGCGCCTCGAAATACAGCGAGACCGCGACCGGAAGCGCGGTGCTCAGCAACCCGAACGGCGTCGTGTTCCAGGCCGGGTTCCACGGCCGCGTCGCCAGAAGCGCCAGGAATCCGGCGATCCACAGCAGCCGCCGCCGGTCCAGCTGCCGGACGAGCTGCGCCAGCACGATCGGCGTGATCGTGGGAACGGTCATCAGCGTCGGCTGGCGCGTAGGCACGAGCAGGCCGGGGGAGAAGAGGTCGGAAGCCAGCATCGCCAGCGAGGCCACGATCAGCAGCCCGGCCACCGCGTTCGGGAAACGCGCCAGAAGAAGCAGGGACGCGTCGCAAACCAGCTCCAGGACGAGCGTCGCGTACGGGCCGAGGAATCCCGTGGTGGGCCCGGCGGCGAGAAAGAGCCCGAAGTCGAGGCAGGCGAACGCCAGCGCGGCGCCGCCCAGCCAGAGCCAGTCGGTCGACCGCGGCCAGGAACGGCACGTGCTGGTCACCTGGTCACGGTATCCGTTCGCTGACCGGGCCGCGCCGGATCCGCACCGCCCGGGTGGGCGGCTACCACCGAAAGTTGCGGCTCGGACGGAAGTGATCCACTTTCGTCGCTCCGAGTCGCTACCGAGCGCGCTTACCCCGCACCCGCCCGGCGCGGTGGACTCGACGCCATGACGAGCGAAGGAACCCCGCCGTTCGCCCGGCTGCCGGTGCTGGCGGTCGCGGCGGCCGCCGTCGCGCTGCTGGTGGCGACGAGCACCCGGTACGCGCACGGCTTCGACGAGCTGTACTTCCTCGTGGCTGGTCGAGATCACCTGGCCTGGGGGTATTTCGACCAGCCGCCGCTCGTCCCGCTGCTGGCCGGCGCGCTTGACCAGTGGTTCCCCGGTTCGCTGGTCGCGCTGCGGCTGCCGATGGCGCTCGCGGCCGGCGCCGGGGTCGTGGTGACCGCGCTGACCGCCCGCGAACTCGGCGGCGGTCGCGGGGCTCAGGTGATGGCAGCCGGGGCGTACGCGACGTCGGGGTTGATCATCATCAGCCACTGGGTCGCCACCTACGCGCTGGATCCGTTTTTCTGGACGCTCGTGGTGTTCCTGCTCGTGCGCTGGACCCGGACCCGGCGCGACGGCCTGCTCGTGTGGGCCGGAGCGGTCACCGCGGTGTCACTGCAGACGAAATTCCTGATTCCCGCGCTGTGGGGCGCGGTGCTGGTGTCCGCGCTCGTTCTGGGACCGCGAAAGCTGGTTTCCCGGCCGAAGCTGTGGCTGGGCGCGCTGATCGCCGTCGTGGCCACCCTCCCGACGTTCCTCTGGCAAGCCGCGCACGGCTGGGCCTACACCCGGATGGGCGAAGTCGTCGCGGCTGAATTCCCCGGCTATCTCACCTTCGCGCGCGACGGTTTGCTGAGCGCGGGAATGGGAATCGGCGTGCTGGCCCTGCTGTACGGAATGTGGCGGCTGTTCCGTTCGCCGGACCTGGTGCCGTACCGGTACCTCGCGGTGGCGTTGCTGCTGGTCGTGGCGGTGATCATCGGGACGCACGGCCGGTCGTACTATCTGATGAGCCTCTATTCGCTGCCGTTCGCCGCCGCCGCGACGGAGCTTTCGCGGCGGAATCTCGTGCGCTGGTGGAAGATCCCGGTCGGAATCGCCTTCGCGCTTTCGGCGGCGGTCACCGTGGCCGGGCTTCCGGTGTGGCCAGCGTCGATGAAGGCGACATCGTTCGGACCGATTTCGCTCGGCACGGTCTTCGCGGCAGGGGAGACCGCGCAGCAGCAGTTGGCGGACGGCGTCGGGCAGACGTACCGATCCCTGCCTGATTCGGTGCGCCGGGAAACCGCCGTATACGGGGAAATCTACCCGTTCGCCGCGGCCGTTGAGTACTACGGGCCGCGGTACGGGATCAACAATGTCTACAGTGGACACCGAGGATACTGGTACTTCGACCAGCCGCCGGATTCCGCGAAGAACGTGCTTTTCGCGGGCTTCGATCCGGCGTTGCTGAGACCGTACTTCTCTTCGGTGACCGAAGTGGTGCCCGGACTGATGTGGCTGTACACCGGGCGGAAGCAATCCTGGGAAACGATCTGGCCAGAGGTGAAGAAACAATGAGCGACTCCTTGCCCGCGCGAGCGTATTTTCTCGCCTGCGACTCCGGCGGCGGCCCGGTCTCCCGCCGCTCCAACGCGGCCCTGCTGGTCCGCGCGGCCGCGGTGACCGACCTGGTGCTGCGCGGCAACCTCCGCGACCAGCGTGGCCACGCCGAGCCGGCCGATGCCGCCCCGACCGGCGACCTCCTGCTCGACGACCTGCTCGCCGACGTCCGCGCGCACAGTCCGGCGTCCTGGCGCGCGTTGCTGCGGCGCGGAAAGAACGACACGCTGCAGTCGCTGGAAACACAGCTGTCCGCGGCGGGTTTGCTCGAAGAAGGCAGCAGTGCGGTCTTGCACCGCAAGGTTTTCCTGCCTTCCGACCCTGCGCGGGTACGCGACGCGCACGCGCAACTCGACCACGCCTTGACGGCCCCGCTGTCCGAAGTGGACGCCCCAACCGCAGCGCTGGCCGCCCTGGCCGCAGCCTCCGGAGCGGGGATGTCCCGATCGGACGCGCGGCACCATGCCGACCGGCTGGCAGAACTGGAGAAGCTCGCCGGACCAGTGGTGCCCGCGCTGCGCAAGGCGGTAGCGGGCCGACGAGCGGCTCGGATCGCCGCGTTCTCCGGCGGTTCCGGAGGCTGAGCTGGGGCCGTCGGTCAGCCGAGGGGGCTGACCGACGGTTCGGCCGCCGCCGAAGCGTCGACGTCGTACCGTGGCGGACATGACCTCCTTCGCCGCGTTGCACATCCCCGGCCGTCCGCTGCTGCTGCCGAACGTCTGGGAGTTCGGCTTCGCCGCCGCCCTCGCCGCCGCGGGCCACCCGGCAGTCGGCACCACCAGCCTCGGCGTCTCGGCCGCCGCCGGGCTCGCCGACGGCGCTCCGGAATCCCGCGCCGCGACCGTCGCACTGGCGAAATCGCTGGCACCGCTGGACATTCTGGTCAGCGTCGACCTCGCGGACGGATTCAGCGCCGACCCCGCCGAAGTCGCGGACCTCGTCGCGGAACTCGCCGACGCCGGGGTAGCCGGCGTCAACCTGGAAGACGGCCGAGGCGACACCCTCGCCCCGATCGTCGTCCAGGCGGCGATGCTGGCCAAGGTGCGCGAACGAGTCCCAGGCATGTTCCTCAACGCCCGCACCGACACGCATTGGCTCGGCGCGGGCCCGGTCGCGGACGCCATCACCCGGGTCCGTGCCTACGCCGACGCCGGTGCGGACTGCGTCTTCGTCCCCGGACTGCACGATCCCGCGGACGTGACGGAGTTGGTCGAAGCGGCCGAAGTGCCGGTGAACTTGCTGTATCTGCCGGGGAAAGCCACTTTCTCGGAATTGGCTTCGTTGGGTGTGGCGAGGGTCAGTCTGGGCTCGACTCCTTATCGCGTAGCGCTTTCCGCCGCGCTCGCCACAGTGGACTCGGTGCGGGATGAGGCGGAGCTGCCGCTGAAGCCGCCGTCGTACGGTGAGATCACGGCGCTGCTCCCGTAATCAGGACGACCTGATCTTCGAGCGGCTCGGCGCATCTGCCCGGGAAAGCCACTTTCTCGAAATTGGCTTCTCTGGGTGTGGCGAGGGTCAATCTCGGCTCAACTCCTTACCGTGCAGCGCTTTCCGTCGCACTAGCCACAATGGACTCAACGCGGCAAGAGGCGGAACTGCCGTTGAGGCCGCCGTCGTACGGTGAGATCACGGCGCTGCTCCCGTAATCTGCACGATATGATCTTCGGAGGAAACACCGACTTCGCTGTCCCCGCCGGATACCTCAACACGCCCAGCATCGGCATCCCGCCGACGCCCGTCGCCGAAGCGGTCGACGCCGCAGTCGCCCGGTGGCGCACCGGGCAGGACAGCCCGTCGGACTTCGACGAGGCGGTATCCCGCTCCCGCAACGGATTCGCGCGGCTCGCGGGCGTTCCGGCGGACCGGGTGGCGATCGGCGCGTCGGTGTCGCAACTGGTCGCGAACGTCGCGGCCGGCCTGGCTCCGGATGCCCGCGTTCTGGTCGCCGAGAACGAATTCACCAGCGTCACGTTCCCGTTTGCGCAGCGGGCGAACGTCACCGAAGCGCCGCTCGCCAAACTGGCGCAGCACGTCGAGGGCCACGACCTCGTAGCGGTCAGCCTCGCGCAGTCCGCCGACGGCGCGCTCCTCGACACCGCTGCGCTGTGCGCCGCCTCCGAAGCCGCGGGCGTGCCGGTCCTGATCGACGTCACGCAAGCCGCGGGCTGGCTTCCGCTGGACGTCGCGTGGGCGGACTGGATCGTCTGCGCGGGCTACAAATGGCTGTTCTCGCCGCGCGGCTGCGCCTGGCTCGCGGTGCACCCGCGAGCGCACGAACGAACGCGTCCGGTCGCCGCGAACTGGTACGCCGGCGACGATCCGTGGTCCTCGGTATACGGAATGCCACTGCGCCTGGCCGGAAACGCGCGCGGATTCGACCTTTCGCCGGTGTGGCTGTCGCACGTCGGCGCAGCGGAGGCGTTCGACTACTTCGCGTCACTGGATGTCGCCGCGGTGCGCGAACACAACGCCGCTCTGGCCGACTCCCTGCGCGCCGCGGCGGGGCTGGAACCGCGGGGAAGCGCGATCGTGGCACTGGAAGCCGATCCGGCGCGGCTCGCCGAAGCCGGGGTCGTCGCGAGCGTCCGCAACGGGCGGGTACGGGTCGGTTTCCACCTCTACAACGGCCCTGACGACGTCGAACGGGTTCTGGGAGCGCTGGGCTGAGCGTCTGGGCTCAGCGCCGGGAAGGGGGTGAACTACGGTGGTCGCGTGTCGCACCCGCAGTTCACCCCCGGTACCCCCGGCCTTTCGGACACGGCCCCGATCCCGGCCGTGCCCGCGCAACCGGGCCCGCCGCCGTCCGGCCCGCCGCGCAACAACCGCACTCTGCTGCTGCGCGGAGCCGGACTCGTGGCGATCGCCGTCGTGGCCGGACTCGTCTGGTACCTGATCCGGCACGACAGCACGCCTGCCGAGCCGGTCGCCGAGCCTCCGGCGACGACGAAGCCCGCCTTCGACTACAAGCTGGCCGAAGGCCCGGTCAAGGCCACCGACTGCGTCGCCAACGCGTACTCGGGCGCCAAGAAGTTCTTCCAGGACAACCCGTGCAAGTCCCTGGCGCGGGCGCTGTACACGGTGCAGTCCGGCGACGCGAAGGCGCTCGTCTCGGTCGTGCTGGTGACGATGCCCGACGCGGCGAAGGCGACGGAGCTGAAACAGCTCACCGACCGGGACGGCACGGGCAACGTGAGCGACTTGGTCCGCGACGGCACCTTCCACGACACCGACGCCCCGAAACTGAGCGGCGACCAGGCCGCGTACGAGTCGAAGGCCAGCGGCTCCGAGGTGACGATCGTGCTCACCGATTTCTACTACGGCCACCACGACAAGCAGCTGCTGAGCCGGATCGCGAAGAACGCGGTGAAACTGTCCGGGAAGCTCCGCTGAGGTCCTCTTGAGCGCGCAGGCCGGTCACGTCCGGCCTGCGCGCTTTTGCTACGAAGCCTGCCCCGGCAACGCCACCGCAGCAGGCTTCAAACCCGCCTCCTGCCGCCAAGGCATCCCGCGCCGCGAAGCAGCCACCAACGCCTGCAACGCCATCCCGCGCAACCCCGCGTCATCGGTATGCGTAAGCACGGCAAGCCAAGCCGCCGCCGTATCCGCCTCCGCGCTCGCCACGAGCGCAGCAGCCGAAGCAGTGTCCGTAACCGGCTTAGGCGGCACGTACGCGGCTTCAGGCGCCACCGGCGTCGCCGAAGCCGAAGTGATCATCTGCGTCACCACATCGCGCCGCGCGGTGTGCTCCGCGCGCCCAGCCTTCACCGCGTCCCCGAAGTCACCCGGCAGGAAAGCTGTCACCAGCCCGTACACCCACAGCGACGCGTGCTCTGCCGCCAGCGCCTTCTGCAGCGAGTCCACGGCGTCCTTCGGCACCGACGACGGCGCGGCCGCCGCCTTCGCGTCGGCCCCCGGCCCGAGTTCCGGCGCGATCCGCTGCAGTCCGGCGCATCCGGCGGCCACCGACGCGACGAGCCCGGCCCGGTACGCCGGCAGCGCGGCCACCAGGTCCTCGGCCTGCTTGCGCGCGGCGGCCAGCCGGTCCTTGAACCCGCCGAGGTCAGCGGGCGCGGGCGGGACGTTCGCCGCCTTCTTGGGCCGGTTCAGCCGGTCCACCTCGGCCTTCAGCGCGGCCGCCTGCGCGGCTCTGGCGTCGGCCACCTGGCCGGCCGCGTCGCCGCCGGACGGGAGCTTCCTGGCCGCGGCGGCGTCCGCCTCGGCCATCGCCAGCAGCGGGGCCAGCGGATCGGGGGCGTCGTCGTAGCCGCCCGAGCAGGCGGCGAGCGGCACAGCCGCGGCGACAGTGGCGCTCAGTGCGCCCAGACGCAGCACGGCGCGCCGGGAGAGGTCTGCGGTCACGTCGGCCCATCCTGCCAGGCCGCCCGGGTGCGCCGCCGCTCGCGCGTCTTCGCGGGGGCGCAGGATAAGCTTGACCTTCACCGACCACAGCCGTGACCAGCCCGCGTCACGACGGCCGAACAGGAGTGCTCCACGTGCCCAACGAACTCGCCAGCCGGCTGGAGCCGATCGTGGCCGAAGCCGTCACGACCGCGGGTTTCGACCTCGACTCGCTCGAGGTGCAGCAAGCCGGACGGCGACAGCTGGTGAAGGTGGTCGTCGACTCCGACGACGGCGTCGGGCTGGACGAGGTCGCCGAGGTGAGCCGCACCGTCTCGGCCGCCCTCGACGAGAACGAGCACGTGCTGGCGAGCGCCTACACGCTCGAGGTCACCTCTCCCGGCCTCGACCGGCCGCTCACCCAGCAGCGGCACTGGCGGCGCGCCCGGTTCCGCCTCGTCAAGATCACGCCCGTCGAGGGCGCGGCCTACCTCGCCCGCGTCGGGCACGCCGGCGAGAAGAGCGTGCGCGCGCTCGTGGACGGCCGGATCAAGGACGTGCACTACCAATCCGTCGCGAAGGCCGTGGTGGAAGTCGAATTCAAGCAACCGCCCGCCGAAGACCTGAAACAGCTGACCGAAGACGGCGCTGCCGAAGGCGACAAGGACAAGAAGGAGGAGTCGAAGTGAACGTGGACATCGCCGCGCTGCGGGCGATCGAACGGGACAAGGACATCCCCTTCGACACGGTCATCGAGGCCATCGAGACCGCGCTGCTCACCGCGTACAAGCACACCGAGGGCCACCAGTCGCACGCCCGCATCGACATCGACCGCAAGACCGGGCTCGTCCGCGTCCTCGCGCACACCCTCACCTCCGAGGGCGAGGTCGACGAGGAGTGGGACGACACCCCCGAGGGCTTCGGCCGGATCGCCGCCACCACCGCGCGCCAGGTCATCCTGCAGCGGCTGCGCGACGCCGAGCACGAGAAGACCTACGGCGAGTTCTCCGCCAAGGAGGGCGAGATCGTGGCCGGGGTGGTGCAGCGCGACGCGCGCGCCAACGCCCGCGGCATGGTCGTGATCCAGGTCGGCGACACCGAGGGCGTGCTGCCGCAGGCCGAACAGGTCGCGGGGGAGTCCTACGAGCACGGCACCCGGATCAAGGCGTTCGTGTTCGGCGTGTCGCGCAGCAACCGCGGCCCGCAAATCATGCTGTCGCGCTCGCACCCGAACCTGGTGCGCAAGCTGTTCGCGCTGGAGGTCCCGGAGATCGCCGACGGCACCGTCGAGATCGCCGCGGTCGCCCGCGAACCGGGGCACCGGTCGAAGATCGCCGTGCGCTCCACCATCCCCGGCGTGAACGCCAAGGGCGCCTGCATCGGCCCGATGGGCGCGCGCGTGCGCAACGTGATGAGCGAGCTCGCCGGCGAGAAGATCGACATCATCGACTGGTCCGACGACCCGGCCAAGTTCGTCGGGAATGCATTGTCGCCCGCGAAGGTTGTCTCGGTACGTGTCGTGGACGAGCGGGCCAAGACGGCGAGGGTCGTCGTGCCGGACTTCCAGCTGTCGCTCGCGATCGGCAAGGAAGGCCAGAACGCCCGGCTGGCGGCCCGGCTCACCGGCTGGCGGATCGACATCCGGAGCGACGCGGCGCCCGCCGAACCGGCCGGTCCGGCCGAGGGTGAGCAAGACCACGCCGGCCAGGCGCGGCCCGCCGCGGCAACCGGTTCGGCCGACTGAAGGTGCAGGCGCTAGACTCGACAACGGTTCAAGACCCGCGAAGGGCTACTGGGGACACCCCCGACCTCCAGCGTCACCGGCAGTCGCCGGTGCGCACGTGTGTCGGCTGCCGGAAACGGGACTTGACCGGTGAACTGCTGCGCGTGGTCGCGGCGGACGGGCGGCTGGTCGTCGACGAACGTCGGCGGCTGCCGGGCCGGGGAGCGTGGCTGCACCCCGGCACGGGCTGCCTGGCCAAAGCCGAGCGGAAACGGGCGTTCCCCCGGGCTCTTCGAGTCCAGGGCGCGCTCGAGGCCGCGGGGCTGCACGACCACGCGGCGTTCGCCGCGGACGACGACTCCGGGACACACCCGGGGTCGCGAGAAACAAGGAAGCAGGTCGACCCGTCATGAGTCAGCCGTGAAGCTGAAGCCATGAACGCGCGACGATAAGGACGAGGTCAGCGGGTCCCCGCCTGGCCTCCCCTAGATGAGGAGAGCTGTGCCAGGCAAGGCCCGTGTACACGAGCTCGCTAAGGAGCTCGGGATCACCAGCAAAGAAGTTCTCGCCAAGCTCAAGGAGCAGGGCGAGTTCGTGAAGTCCGCGTCGTCCACCGTCGAGGCGCCCGTCGCCCGCCGGCTCCGCGACGCGTACCCCGCCAAGGGCGGGAAGAAGCCCGGCCCCACGCCGGGTCCGCGGCCCCCCGCTCCGGCGGCCCCGAAGCCGCCCGCCCAGCAGCAGAGCGCGCCCGCGCAGGCTCCGGCCCAGCCGGCTCCCGCGCAGCAGCAGGCCCCGGCCGTGAAGCCGGGTCCGCAGGCCGCGAAGCCGGCCGCCGCCCCGGGCCCGAAGCCCGGCGGCCCGCGCCCCGGTCCGCGCCCGCCCGCACCGGCCCAGCCGGCCCCGGCGCAGGAGGTCCCGGCCGCCAAGGCCGAGCCCGCCGCGCCCAAGCCGGCCCCGAAGCAGCAGGACTCGTCGTCCGCCGGTTCGGTCGTGCCGCCCAAGCCGCAGGGCCCCAAGCCCAGCGGCCCGCGCCCCGGCCCGCGGCCTCCGCGCGTCGGCAACAACCCGTTCGGCGTCGGTTCCGGTTCCCCGGCTCCGCGTCCGCCCGCCCCGCGTCCCGGCCCCGGCCAGGGCGGCGAAAACCGTCCCCCGCGTCCGGGCGGCGGCCAGGGCGGCGGAGAGCGTCCGCCGCGTCCCGGCGGGCAGGGCGGCGGCAACCGGCCGAGCCCGGGCAACATGCCCCCGCGCCCGAACCCCGGCATGATGCCGGGCCGTGCCCGTCCGGCCGGACCGGCAGGCGGCCGTGGCGGCCCCGGCGGCGGTCGTGGCGGTCCCGGCGGTGGCGGCGGCGGTCGTCCCGGTGGCGGTGGCGGCGGTTTCCGCGGCGGCCCCGGTGGCGGCGGCGGTGGCGGCGGCTTCCGTCCCGGTGGCGGCGGCGGTGGCGGCGGCGGCTTCCGTCCGGGCGGCGGCGGTGGCGCCCCGGCCGGCGGCGGCGGTTTCCGCGGCGGCGGCGGCGGTCGTGGCGGCCCCGGTGGCCGCGGCGGCACGGCCGGCGCGTTCGGCCGTCCCGGCGGGCCCTCGCGCAAGGGCCGCAAGTCGAAGCGGCAGAAGCGCCAGGAGTACATGGACAACATGCAGGCGCCCAGCGTCGGCGGCGTCCGCCTGCCCAAGGGGCAGGGCGAGACGATCCGGCTGCCGCGCGGCGCTTCGCTGACCGACTTCGCCGAGAAGATCGACGCCAACCCGGCTTCGCTGGTGCAGGTGCTCTTCCACCTCGGCGAGATGGTCACCGCGACGCAGTCCGTGTCGGACGACATCCTCGAGCTGCTCGGCGGCGAGATGAACTACGTCGTCCAGGTCGTCTCCCCCGAGGAGGAGGACCGCGAGCTGCTCGAGACCTTCGACATCACCTACGGCGACGACGCCGGCGGCGAGGAGGACCTGCAGGTCCGGCCGCCGGTCGTGACCATCATGGGTCACGTCGACCACGGTAAGACCCGGCTGCTGGACACGATCCGCAAGACGAAGGTCCGCGAGAGCGAGGCCGGCGGGATCACCCAGCACATCGGCGCTTACCAGATCGAGACCGAGCTCGAGGGCAACCCGCGCCTGATCACCTTCATCGACACCCCGGGTCACGAGGCGTTCACCGCCATGCGTGCCCGAGGCGCGAACTCGACCGACATCGCGGTGATCGTGGTGGCGGCCGACGACGGCGTCATGCCGCAGACGGTGGAGGCGATCAACCACGCGCAGGCCGCGAAGGCCCCGATCGTGGTCGCGATCAACAAGATCGACAAGGAGGGCGCGAACCCGGACAAGATCCGGCAGCAGCTCACCGAGTACAACCTCATCGCCGAGGAATACGGCGGCGACACGATGTTCGTCGAGATCTCCGCACGGGAGAACATCAACATCGACGGGCTGCTCGAGGCGATCCTGCTGACCGCGGACGCCGCTCTGGACCTCCGGGCCAACCCGGACATGGAGGCACAGGGCGTCGCGATCGAGGCGCACCTCGACCGCGGCCGCGGCCCGGTGGCCACCGTCCTGGTCCAGCGCGGCACGCTGCGCGTGGGCGACTCGGTCGTGGCGGGCGACGCCTACGGCCGCGTCCGCCGGATGGTCGACGAGCACAACGAGGACGTCACCGAGGCGCTGCCCTCGCGTCCGGTCCAGGTCATCGGGTTCACCTCGGTGCCGGGAGCGGGCGACACCTTCCTGGTGGTCGACGAGGACCGCGTCGCCCGGCAGATCGCCGAGCGCCGCTCCGCTCGCACCCGCAACGCGCTCAACGCGTCGCGCCGCAAGCGGGTCAGCCTCGAGGACCTCGACTCCGCCTTGAAGGAGACGAGCAGCCTCAACCTGATCATCAAGGGCGACAACTCGGGTACCGTCGAGGCGCTCGAAGCGGCGCTGCTGCAGCTGGACGTCGGCGAAGACGTCGAACTGCACGTCGTGCACCGCGGCGTCGGCGGCGTGACCGAATCGGACATCGACCTGGCGACCGCGTCCGACGCGATCGTCCTCGGGTTCAACGTCCGGGCGCAGGGCAAGGCGACCGAGCGGGCCACCCGCGAGGGCGTCGACGTGCGCTACTACACGGTCATCTACCAGGCGATCGAGGAGATCGAGCAGGCTCTGAAGGGCATGCTCAAGCCGGAGTACGAAGAGGTCGAACTGGGCCGCGCCGAGGTCCGGGACGTCTTCAAGTCCTCCAAGATCGGCACGATCGCGGGTTGCCTGGTCATGTCCGGCGAGATCCGGCGCAACGCCAAGGCCCGCCTCCTGCGCGACGGCAACGTCATCGCGCAGAACCTGCCGATCAACTCGCTGCGCCGGTTCAAGGACGACGTGGTCGAGGTCCGGGAAGGGTACGAGTGCGGTCTCACGCTGGGCTCGTACAGCGACATCAAGGTCGACGACGTGATCGAGACCTACGAACAGCGGGAGAAGCCCCGCGCGTGAGCCAACGGTCCGGGGTGTGCCCGAGTGCACACCCCGGACCGCGTTCGCGGCACAACTTCGCTGCCTATGTTTGTCGGAGCCTTGGAGCTCGACCTGCTGCTCGACGACGTGCATTCGTTGAAGCAGAAACGATCCGTGGTGCGGCCGGTGGTGGCCGAACTGCGGAAGCGGTTTTCCGTCTCGGTCGCCGAGGCGGGACATCTGGACCTGCATCGGCGCGCGCTCATCGGCGTCGCCGCGGTCGCCCCCGACGGCGAGCACATCCGGGACGTGCTCGACGCGTGCGAGCGGTTCGCGGCCGGACGGCCTGAGTTCGAACTGCTCTCCGCGCGCCGCCGGCTGCTCGGCCCGGACGACTAGAACACCCGGAAACCCGGAGAAGGAGACCTCAGCCATGGCCGATCCCGCTCGGGCACGCAAGCTCGCCAAGCGGATCTCGCAGATCGTGGCCTCGGCGATCGAACACGACGTCAAGGACCCGCGACTGGGCTCGGTGACCATCACCGACGCCCGCGTCACTGCGGACCTGCACGACGCCACGGTGTACTACACAGTGCTCGGCGAAAGCCTCGACGCGGAGCCGGACTTCGCGAGCGCCGCGGCCGCGCTGGAAGCCGCGCGCGGCGTCCTGCGCACCAAGGTGGGACAGGGCACCGGCGTCCGCTACACCCCGACGCTCACCTTCGTCGCGGACAGCGTCCCGGACGACGCCCGCCGCATCGAAGAACTGCTCGCGAAGGCCCGCGAGTCGGACGCCGAGGTGGCGCGCCGGGCGACCGGCGCGCAGCCCGCGGGCGACGCGGACCCTTACAAGGCTCCTCGTGCCGAAGAGGACGAGGAGCAAGCAGAAGAGGAGACGCGCGGCTGAAGCGATGCGGTCAAAGCCCGGTGTCACGCGACGCGGCCTGCTGTTCGGCAGTGCCGCGGCGCTCGTCTCCGCCTGCACCGGGCGCTCCGCCCCGGTGGCTGCGCCGTCCTCGGCTGCCCCGGCCTCCAGCCCGTCGCCCCTGAAGGCGTCGATCACGATCCACCGCAGGCACTCCGCGGCCCGCGGCCGGGACGTCGACGTGGTGCTGATGACGCCCGACGGAGTCCCCAGCACCGGCCTCCCGGTCTGCGTCGCGCTGCACGGCCGCGGGTCGAACGCCCGCACCTTCATGGACCTGGACCTGCCCGCGGCCCTCACCGCCGCGGTGCGGTCCGGCATCCGGCCGTTCGCGGTCGTCGCGGTCGACGGCAGCCACTACTGGGTCCCCGACGGCGACGACGACCCGCGCCGCATGCTCTCCGACGAACTCCCCGGCTGGCTCTCCGAGGCCGGCCTCCGCCCGATGACCGGAGTCCTCGGCATCTCCATGGGCGGCTTCGGAGCCCTGAACCTGGCCCGGCGCCGCCGCGACGTGCGGACCGTGGCCACCTGCAGCGCGGCCCTGTTCCGCACCTGGCCCGACGCCCGCACCCGGCACATCTTCCCGTCCCAGGACGACTGGACGGCCGCCGAGCCCCTGCAGCACGTGGACGAACTCCCGACCCGAGGCCTCGGCGTGTGGTGCGGCGACGGAGATCCCTTCCTGGCGGCCAACCGGAAGCTGATCAGCAGCGCCAAGCCGGAGGTCGCGCGCATCACGCCGGGGGAGCACACGTCGGAGTACTGGCGAGGCGTCCTGCCCGAGGTCCTGCGTTTCGTCGGGCCGCGGCTGGCGTAGCGGGATCACCGGTTCGGGTGGCCGGGGTTGTGTAGGCAATTGGTAACACCAGGCTTTCCCTTGTGACCAGTGAACGAGCGCGGGACGGTGCTTCGCGCTCACTCGGTGTCCGCGCCGGGCGCCGGAATCTCCCAGTCCGGCGCGATGTGCCCGTGCGGATCGAGGCCGTACTTCCGCAATTGCGCGTGCTCCCAGGCGGTGCCGTCCCGCGTGCGCATGCGTTCGATCCGGATCCGCGCGCCGGGATGGCCGTGGGCCAGCGCGAGACAGTAGAGATCGAGCACCCTGGTCTGATCGCCCGCGCCGCGGCGAAGATCGCCCAGGAGGACATAGGATTCGACGTCCCCGCCGCTGGTCCCGCGCTCGGCGATGTCCTGCGCTTTGACGTACTCCCCGTCCAGATTGAACCCGCGGGCGACCCCGGCGGCGGCGCTGAAGTCGTCCTCGTCGAGCAGTTCTTCGAGCAGCTGCTCGGCCTCCTTCAGCGCGCCGCGCCCGGCGAGGGCTTCCGCCAGCAGCGCCCGCAGCCGCCGCGGGACGATCTCGTGGTTGGACCGGATCAGCTGGACCGCCTCGGTGAAGTTGCGCGCGTCCATCAGCACGTGGACGGCACGTTCCTCGACGCGCGCGGCCCCCGACTCGGCGGCTTTCTTGTACAGCTGACCCGCGAGCACCAGCCGGGAGGAGGCCGCGCGATGCGGGCCGTTTCCGCTGACCGTCGTCCGATCGGCGCCGCCGGTGCGGCCGGGCTCGGTGCCGGCGAGTTCGTCGGCCACCCAGGCCAGCGCTTGCCAGCGCGGAACGCACTTCCGGACGCGAATGGCCTCGGCGACCGTCACCGCCTCGGAGAAATCCTTGATGCGCCGGGCGATCGGGGCGAGCGCGCCCCGATCCAGCGGAACGGTGACGGCGTACCACTGCAGCGCCTCGGTGACCTTGTGCGCGGCGCAGAGCAGCCGGACGATTTCGGCCGGATCCGGCGTGCAACCGGCCAGGTGCGCGCGACGGCAGTAACTGTAGGTTTCTTCGAGCATGCCGCGCCGGGCCGTGGCGAGCGCGGCGGCAGCGAGTGCTTCGGTCGCTTTCCGGGCTGCCGCGTCGTCGTAGCACTTGAGAGCCCGCTCGATGAGGTCGGAGGCGGCGAAAGCGTCGCCGACCTCGACCAGCGGAGCCACGTCCCCCTCGGCAGCGGACTCGAGCGCGCACTCCTGGGCGGCATCGAGCAGCCGGGCGCGCAGATTCACCCGGGCCGCGACGGAGGCGGTGCCCGGGACCCGCTGCCGCCGGGCCGACTCCACCCAGGTCAGCGCTTCTTCGACCCGCCCGGCGCCCGAGAGCGCTTGAGCCCCGAGCAGGTACGCGTCGTGCCGGTCGTAGTCGGCCGCTTCCGTGGAGAGCATCGTCAGCGCCTCGTCGATCCCGAAGGCGTCCATGGTCAGGTCCGTGATCAGGGGAAGCAGGTCGCGCCCGAGCTGCCCGGCCAGCTCGGTCAGCCAGCGCACGGCTCGGTCGAGTTCTTTCCGGCGGCGGATCCGCTGTTCCTTCAGTGCGGCGGCAGTCAGCCTGCCCCGGGAATCGACCAGGATCTCGGGCGAGACCATGCTCGCCGCCACGTAGGCCGCCGATCGCAGGTCGCCGTTCTCCGCACGCCGGCGATGCACCGCCAGCGCCAGATCCGGCTGGCCGCAGCGGGTGTGCGCGGCCTCGACGTGCAGGGCGGCCGAGCGGTTTCCCGCTTCGGCGAGCGGACCCAGCCAGTCCAGGACGTCGGTCTCGCGCCCGTCCGCGAAGAGAACGTTCGCCCCCTGGTTGATCGCCTCCTCGACCTCGGCTCCGATCCGCGTGAGCAACCGGTACTGGGCGGCCGCCTCCTCGATCCGTCCGGCCTTCGCCAGCATCGCGGCGAGTTCGAGACGCGCTTGCGGCAGGCCGCTCTTGAGGAAGAACTGGGCGCTCAGCTCCAGCAAGTGGCGGCGTTCGCATTCCCGGGCGATGTCGAGACTGTCTTGCCCCGCAACGGTTTCCCGCAACACCGGCCACAGGCTCGCCCGCGGAAGGACCCGCCTCGGCACCTCCGCCACGTACAGCCGATCGAGACACGCGGCGAGCCGAAAGGCGTCTGCCTTCGGCTCTGTGACCAGCACGGCGGCGCCCCCGCGTACTGGCGTCGTCAGTTCTTTCAACGCCTTGTCGAACCACTCGTCGGTGTCCGGGCCGTCGAGAAAGGCTTGCGCGCCCCGTCGCAGGAGCGTCCGGGACATCGATCGGCCGTGGCCCGCGTGCCGGGCCTCGATGACGAAATCCAGCGTCGCCCTGGCGAACGGGCTGATCCGCTGACAGTGCGTGCGCAGCGCCGGTCCGGCGACGACGGTCTGGATCACCTGGCCGTTCGGCGCGTTCGCCGCCGCTTCGGACACCCGCGGGTCGAGGGAGGCGAGCGCCCGGCTGACCTCGGTTTCGGTGAAGGTGTCGGGCACCGTGATGCTGGTGCCTCGCAGCAGCAAATGGACGTGCGACCGGTCGGCGCCCCCGGCCGACGGAGCGGTGAGGTCCTGCCAGCGCTCCGGGGTCAGGCTCGCGAGAATCAGAACCGGCGCACACCTGGTGTCATGCAGCAGATTCCGCAGGCATTCGGCGACTTCATTGCCTATTCCGTTCTTTTCCGGGGAAAGGTAGCGCTCCGCGGACGGAATCCACACGACAGTTTTTTCCTGAAATCCTTTCGCGCTCGCCAGCAGCTCCTCCGGGGTGCGCGGACTGAGGCCGGGCCAGATTTTCCAGCCGTAGAGCAGAAAAGGCCGGTCATCGGCCTTGCCGTGCATGGCTTCCCATAACGCGCGTTTCTTTCCCGTTGCCGGTCCGCCAACGAGGGTGACGATTCCGCTCGTCCCGCGCGCGGCGGCCTCGACGATGGCCGCGAGTCTGCGATCGTGGGGGCGACGGCAATAGGAAGTCAGGTAGGGCAAGGACTCGTCGGGCTGACCAGCCTCGCTCAACGGGGCAATTTCCAGCTGGCGGGGAAGGCGCGTCGCCAATTCGACTGCCTCGGTCGCCAAGGGCGGGATTCGCTCTGGTGTCGTGTCCATTTCAAGGCCGACCCTGCCGTACGAAATGCGCCACAGGAGGGTTGATGCGATGAACGGTCAACTCTGAGCGCTCAAAGCGCAGCAGTGATTCGCTCGTGCTATCCGGTTTTCACACTATCCGGTGAATGTGGCCTGCGCGCGGTAACGACGGTTCCGGCCGCGAATTCAGGCCGGCTTTCCGGCCACCACAAGATCGCGCACGATCGCCTGGTCCACCCGGTGCGCCAGCTCCTCGTACGGTCCGCCGGTCCGCACCGCCAGCCCCGCCCGTTCCAGGATCGCCACCAGTTCCTCGCGCGGCAGCACGTGCGTGTTCCACGAGATCCCCATCGCCCCGCCCGGCCGCAGCACGCGGTTCCACACCGGGACCGCCGCCGCGAGGAGGTCTCGCGGGCTGCGGGCCAGGCCGGTGTCGCGGTGGCTGCCGTGCTGCACGCCGTACGGCGCGTCGGTCACGATGAGGTCCACGGACGCCGGGCGAAGGACCTCGTCGGCGGTCAGGGTGTCCGCGTTGAGGTAGCTGAGCCGGCGGATGCGGCCGGCCTTGTAGTCGTCCTTGTCGAACGCGTACTCGATGTCCAGCCGACGGCCGAGGCGCACCTTGCTGCGTCGCAGCTGCCCGGCCTCCGCGGTGTGCTTCACGCGCTTCGTGCGCAGCCACGTCTTCACGAACTGTTCGTACGCTTCGAAGTCGCGCTCGTCGACGTCCAGGCCGGTGGCGTCGAAGCCGTACATCACGGCCTGGTTGAGCGTGGTTCCGCGGCCGCACAGCGGGTCGAGCAGGTGCAGTTCGCGGTCCGGCCAGTCCGCGGGCCGTGCGGTCGCCAGCAGGGTGAGGTTGAGCAGCAGTTTGGTGAACTGCTCGTTGGTCTTGCCCGGGTACTTCTGGATGGTCAGCAGGTCCGAGTCCGCCTTCGCCAGCGGGTGCACGGCGACCGGCCGCAGCACGCCGTCGCCCAGTTCAAACAGGGCGTAGAGCGAGGACAGGTTCGACAGCAGCGCCAGGTCTCGCTCACCGAGAGGGGCCGCGCAGGCGAATTTCACGTACCCGACGCCGCCGAGCTCGATCTCTTCGATCGCCGACACCTCGGCGGAAAGACCAGCGCCGAAGGCCGCCAGCTCGGCGCGCAGCAGCGCCGGCGACGACGCGGCGTACACGCGGTTGGCGGAAGGTAGAACGAGGATCACGTACTCAGGCATCCCGCAGAGCGTAGCGTGACACTTCGTGACAGCTTCCCTGGTACAGGACATCGAGGCCGCCGCCGCACTGCTGGCCGGGGCCACCGACGTGACGCTGCTCGGACACGTGCGCCCCGACGCCGATGCCCTCGGCAGTGCGCTGGCCCTAGGCCACGTGCTGCATCGCGGCGGCGCGCGCGTGCGGGTCGCCTTCAGCGAGCCGGACGAGGCCCCGGAAACACTGGCCTGGCTGGACGTCGACGGCCTGATCACCCCCGTCGACGCCCTCCCTCCGACCGACGGCCTGCTGGTCGCGCTGGACACCCCGACCCTGGCCCGCCTGGGCAGACTCGCTCCGCGAGTCGCCGCGGTCCGCGATGCGGGCGCTCCGGTCCTGGTCGTCGACCACCACGCGACGAACGGCCGCTACGGCACTCACCACGTCGTGGACGAGACCGCGGAAGCGACGGCGATCCTGGTCACGCGGATCATTGAGGCGATGGGCGTCGAACTGGACGCGGCCGCCGCACGCTGCCTGTACGCCGGGGTGGTCACCGACACGAGCGGCTTCCGCCGGGCAAGCCCCGAAACGCACCGGATCGCGGCGCGCCTCCTCGAAGCCGGGGCGGACCCGGGCGAGGTAGCCCGCCGAATCGTCGACGATCACCCGTTCGCGTGGCTGCCGATGCTGTCGACGGTCCTCTCTGAAGCGCGGCTGGAACCCGAAGCGGCACAAGGATTCGGCTTCGTCCACACGGTAGTCCGCGCGGCGGCCGCGGCGACGGTACGACTCGAAGAGGTCGAGTCGGTGATCGACGTCGTGCGCGCGACGCGGGAGGCCGGGGTCGCGGCAGTGCTGAAGGAGGCCGGGCCAGGTCCAGTGTGGACGGTCTCGCTGCGCTCCGCCGGCGACATCGACGTATCGGCCGCCGCCGCGGAGTTCGGCGGGGGAGGCCACCGGATGGCCGCGGGGTGCACAGCGGAGGGTCCCGCCGAGGAGGTACTGGACCGGCTGCGCGAGGCGCTGGGGAGGGCGCCGCTGCTGCGAGCTTCCTGACCCCGGGCGGGCGACTGGTGCGGGTTCGCCAGTGCTCCTGGAGGCGGTCTCCCGACACGCATCTGTACCCCCGCGGCCTGCGATAGCCGACCGCGGGAAACCCGGGTGCCGTCCGCCGACTTGCCACGTTGCTCCGAGACGCGGTCGTTTGGCCGTGCTCCGGGTGCGCCTGTTCGGCATGTCCGCGGCCGGCGCCGAGCCAGCCGAACGTTCGCGTTGCACGAGAGACGGTCCGGTTGACCGTGCTCCCGGGCGCACCGGTCCCGTACGCCGGCAGCCGAAGCCGCGCTAGCTGAAACTCCGCCACGCCCGAGAATCGGCCGGTCAGCCGCGCCCGCCCGGCATGTCCGCAGCCAAAGCCGGGCCAGCCAAATGTCCGCCCCAGGCGAGACTTGGCCGGTTCGCCGCGCTCCAAGGCGTGTCCGTCCGGCGCACCCGCAGCCGAGGACGAGCCATCCGAACGTCCCCGCCCGAGACGCTGCCGATCGGCCGCCCGCCCCTGATATGCCCGCCCGTGCTCGCAGCCGAAGCGGAGCCAATCGAACGTCCGCTCTGCCCGAGACGCGCTCGATCGGCCGTGCTCCCATGCATGCCCGTCCAGCATGCCCGCAGCCCAACCCGAACCACCCGATCAACCCTCCCGCATCCCGGGAATCCGCCGCAACCAAACAAGAATTCCCTTGCCCCACAAGCAAATCTCCCACCCCCGTCACCCACCTCAGCGAACCTCCGCCCTCCGCCCCGCCGGATTTGTCGGACCCGGTGGCTACTCTCATCCTCGTGTCCGAAAACGCCACGACCACCGCCGTCAGCGGTGACCGCATCCCGCCCCGCCGAGTGTTCGGGCTCGCCGTGCCCGCGCTCGGCGTGCTCGCCGCCGAGCCGCTCTACGTTCTGGTCGACACCGCCGTCGTCGGCCATCTCGGCGCGCTTCCGCTCGCTGGCCTCGCGCTGGGCGGCGTGGTGTTGTCGCAGGTCTCCACTCAGCTCACCTTCCTGTCGTACGGCACCACCTCGCGCACCGCGCGGCTGCACGGCGCGGGCAGGCGCGCCGACGCGGTCCGCGAAGGCGTGCAGGCCACCTGGCTCGGTGTGCTGGTCGGGCTGGTGCTGCTCGTCGCGGGACAACTGCTGGCCGAGCCGATCGCCCGCGCGCTTTCCGGCAGCGACGAGATCGCCGCGGCGGCCGTGTCGTGGCTGCGGATCGCGTTGTTCGGCGCGCCGCTGATCCTCATCACGATGGCGGGCAACGGCTGGATGCGCGGCGTGCAGGACGCCACCCGTCCGCTGCGTTATGTCTTGGCGGGCAACGGAATCTCGGCCGTGCTGTGCCCGGTGCTGGTGTACGTCGCCGGTCTCGGGCTGGAGGGCTCGGCGATCGCGAACGTCGTCGCGCAGGTCGTGTCCGCGTCGATGTTCGTCGCCGCGCTGGTGCGGGAAAAGGTGCCGTTGCGGCCGGATTTCGCGGTGATGCGGGCACAACTGGGTCTCGGCCGGGACCTGGTGTTGCGCAGTTTCGCTTTCCAGGCGTGCTTCGTGTCCGCCGCCGCGGTGGCCGCGCGCACGTCGACCGAGGCGGTCGGGGCGCACCAGGTGGTCCTGCAGCTCTGGACGTTCCTGTCCCTGGTGCTCGATTCGGTCGCGATCGCCGCGCAATCGCTCGTCGGCGCGGCGCTCGGCGCGGGAGCGGCGCGGCAGGCGCGCGGGGTGGCCAACCAGATCACCGGATACGGCCTCGTCCTCGGCTGTTTCCTGTGCGTGCTGTTCGCGGCGTTGTGGAGCGTCCTGCCGCACGCGTTCACGTCCGACCCGGGAGTGCTCGGCGAAATCCCGCACGCGTGGTGGTTCTTCGTGGCGCTGCAACCGATCGCGGGTGTGGTGTTCGCGCTCGACGGCGTACTCCTCGGTGCGGGCGACGCCGCCTTCCTCCGCACCGCGACGCTCGTCAGCGCCGGGCTCGGGTTCCTGCCGCTGATCTGGCTGTCGCTGGCGCTGGGCTGGGGATTGAGCGGGATCTGGACCGGCTTGTCGCTGTTCATGGTGTTCCGGCTGGCGGCGGTCGTGGCGCGGTGGCGGTCCGGGCGGTGGGCCGTGGTCGGCGCGGTAAGGGAGGCGTGATGGCATAACGGCGAAACCCGCTCGCCGCCGTCGCCCGGCGGATGCGAGGGCGGGCGCATGCCGAAGTTCACCCAGGTCGACGTCTTCACCGACGAGCTCACCCGAGGCAACGCGCTCGCTGTCGTGCACGGCGCGGACGAGTTGCCCGACGAGCGGATGGCCGCGTTCGCCCGGTGGACGAACCTCAGCGAGACCACGTTCCTGCTGGAGCCGTCCGACCCGGCCGCCGACTACCGCGTGCGGATCTTCACCCCGCACGGCGAGCTGCCGTTCGCCGGGCATCCGACGCTCGGGTCGGCGCGGGCGTGGCTGGCCGCCGGGCGAGAGCCGAAAGCCGGGCACCTCGTGCAGGAATGCGGGGCCGGCCTGGTCCGGGTGCGTCGCGACGGCGACCGGCTGGCGTTCGCCGCGCCTCCGCTCCGTCGGGGCGGCCCGGTGGACGACGCCGACCTCGCCGCGGTGAAACGCGGTCTGCACCTCGGCGACGCCGACGTCCTCGACGCGCGCTGGGCGGACAACGGTCCCGGCTGGGTCGCGTTGCTGCTGCGCGACGCGGCGACCGTCCTCGCGATCGAGCCGGACTTCGGCGCTCTCGGCTCGTTCAAGGTGGGCGTCGCCGGTGCGCAGCCGGATGGCTCCGACACGGCATTCGAGGTCCGCGCGTTCAGCGACGTCGTCGAGGACCCGGTCACCGGCAGCCTCAACGCGGCGCTCGGCCAGTGGCTGATCGGCGAGGGCATCGCGCCCGAGTCGTACGTCGCGGCACAGGGCACGCGGCTCGGCCGGCGCGGGCGGGTGCACGTCGAACGGGACGGCGACGACGTCTGGGTCGGCGGCGAAACGGTCGTCGGCATTCGAGGCGAAGTGGATCTGTGGTGAAACACACCCCGGTTACGGCTATGTATCGGAGTTGCTGAGGCGATACAACTATCGAGGCGGCAGCGTCGTCGTCCTCCTCTGTCCGACGCTCGCCTGCTCTCTGGAGGAACTCTTGACGCCCGCCGGCCGCGCCCCTGTCCGGTCCTGGCTCATCTGGCTCACCGCGGTCACGGTGTACCTGCTCGCCGTCTTCCACCGCACCTCGTTCGGCGTCGCCGGGCTGAAAGCGGCCGAACGCTTCGGCGTCGGATCCGCCGCGCTCGGCATTTTCACCGTCTTGCAGGTCGGCGTCTACGCGGCCATGCAGATCCCGACCGGCGTGCTGGTCGATCGCTACGGCCCGCGCCGCGTGCTCACCGCCGCCGTCCTGATCCTGGGCTCCGGGCAGCTGCTGCTCGGCATCGCCGACACCTACGCGCTCGGCCTCGTGGCCCGCGGCGTCCTCGGCCTCGGCGACGCGCTCACCTTCGTCAGCGTCCTGCGCCTCGTCGCCGCGCACTTCCCAGCCCACCGGTACGCGCTGCTCGCGTCCTTCACCTCGTGCGTCGGCTACATCGGCAACCTCGCCGCGACCGTCCCGCTCACCCTGCTCCTCGACGGTCCAGGATGGACAGTCACCTTCCTCGTCGTCGGTGCCGTGACGGTCCTGTACTCGGTGCCGGTCCTGCTGCGCGTCCGCGACACCCCGGAAGGCGTGCCGGAACGCAAGCGCGAACCCGTGCGCCCGGCGGAGCTGGCCACACAGGTCAAGCTGGCTTGGCGAACCCCCGGCACCCGGCTGGGTTTCTGGGTGCACTTCTCGACGATGTTCGCGCCGAACGTCCTGACCCTGTTGTGGGGCATGCCGTTCCTCGTACAGGGCGAGGGTTTGCCCGCCGCGACCGCGAGCGCGCTGCTGACGGTGTTCGTGTTCGGCTCGATGGCGGGCGGCCCGCTGCTGGGCGCGTTGATCGGCCGCTCCCCGGCACTGCGAGTTCCGCTGGTCGTCGGCTACCTCAGCGGTGCCGCGATCGTGTGGGCAGTGCTGCTCGGCTGGAACGGCCACGTCCCGGTGGGCGTCCTCGTCCCGGCGTTCGCCTTCCTCACCCTGGGCGGCCCGGCGTCGATGATCGGCTTCGCCATCGCCCGCGACTACAACCCGCTGTCGCGCGTCGGAACCGCAACCGGAGTGGTGAACGTCGGCGGCTTCCTCGCGACGACGGTCACCGCCCTGCTAATCGGCATCCTGCTCCAGGCGACCGGCGGCAACTTCCGGATCGCGCTGCTGGTCGTGGTGGCCGTGCTGGCATTCGGCGCCACCAAGATGCTCGTGTGGTGGCGGCGGGCCCGCGCCCACGTGTTCGCCGCGGAGGCACGCGGGGAGGAAGTCCCGGTCCAGATCCGGAGGCACCGCTGGGACCACGCACCGGAAGAGGCCGTGGCTGCCGCCTGATCCAGTCGCCTCTGCCGATCCGTTCAGCCAGCCGCCCTCGGCAAGTCGATTCAGGCAGCCGACCTGACCGGCCCGACCGCCTGGGGCATTCGTCCAGGACGCTCGCCCTGGCCAGTTGCCCAGGCCGATCGTCGGTGTCGGTTGGCTGTCCGGAGCGGTCGCTCGGGGTCGGCTGCTTGAACCGGTCGGTTCGGCGATCTCGGGCGTTCGCCCGGGACGGCCGTCCAGACCGGTTGTCCAGAGCGGTTGTCGAAGCGGGGCGACCGTCCAGGGCACTCGCCCTGGACGACTGCTCGAGCCAGCCGCCCCACTCGATCGTCCGCCCAGGGCATTCGCCCGGATCGAGTGCCCGGCCCGGTCGTCCAGTCCCGCCATCCCATCCCGCCATCCAAACCGGGCAACCGTCCAGAACAGAACACTCGCCGAATCGAACCCCGAACCGCCAGCCAACCCCGTCGCCCAAGCCGCTTCCGTCATCCCGGCCCCGCCCGACCCGCCAACCCCAAACCTGGCAACCGCTCAGAACACTCGCTGAACCGAACCACCGCCCAAACCCCGCCGCCCAAGCCGCTTCCGTCATCCCGGCCGCCCCAACCCCCACCCGACCCGCCAACCCCAGCCGCCCCAGCCCCCGCCCGAACCGGGCGCCGCCCGCGAAACCCCGGCTAGGTAGGGTTTCCGCCGTGTCTCGCCCGAAAGAACCGCGTCGTCCCGCTCCTCCGCCCGGATTGCTCATCGTCGACAAACCGGCGGGTATGACGTCGCACGACGTGGTCGCGCGGGCGCGGCGGATCATGGGCACCCGCAAGGTCGGCCACGCCGGCACGCTCGACCCGATGGCGACCGGCGTACTGGTGCTCGGCATCGAGCGCGCCACCAAACTGCTCGGCCACCTCGCCCTCGACCGCAAGACTTATCTCGCCACCCTGTCGCTCGGCCGGTCCACCACCACCGACGACGCCGAGGGCGAACCGCTTGACACCGATGCCGCGCCGGAAACCCTCGCCGCCGTCACTGACGAGCAGATCGCCGACGGCATCGCCAAGCTGACCGGCGACATCCAGCAGGTGCCCAGCGCCGTGTCCGCCGTCAAGATCGACGGCAAGCGCGCCTACGCCCGGGTGCGCGCGGGAGAAGACGTCGTCCTCCCGCCCCGGCCGGTGACCGTGCACCGGTTCGACGTTCTGGGGCTCCGTCGCGAGGACGACCGGATCGAACTCGACGCCATCGTCGAATGCTCGTCCGGCACCTACGTCCGCGCGCTCGCCCGGGATCTCGGCGCCGGGCTCGGGGTCGGCGGGCACCTGAAAGCCTTGCGCCGCACCACAGTCGGGCCGTTCACGCTCGCCCGCGCGCGCACGCTCGACCAGCTCGAAGAAAAACCGGAACTCTCCCTGGACCTCGACGCCGCCGTCGCCGCGGCGTTTCCGCGCCGGGATCTCGACGCGGCCACGGCCAAGGCGGTCCAGTACGGCAGGCGCATCCCGGCGGGCGGAATCGAGGGCACCTACGGCCTGTTCGCGCCGGACGGCCACGTGCTCGCGCTGGCCTCCGACACCGAGGGAGTGACCCGCTCGGTGGTGGTCCTCCTGCCCGCATAGGGTGGGGGCAAAGGCACCTTGCTCGGGGAGAGTTGACAACAGTGCAGCGGTGGCGTGGGCTCGGGGACCTCCCGGGCGGCTGGGGACGGTGCGTGGTCACCATCGGCGTGTTCGACGGCGTGCACCGCGGGCACCAGGAACTGATCAAGCGCACCGTGGCGACAGCCGCCGAACGCGGTGTGCCCAGCGTGGTGGTCACCTTCGACCCGCATCCGTCCGAGGTGCTGCGCCCGGGAAGCCATCCCGCGCAGCTGACCACGTTGCGGCGCAAGGCCCAGCTGGTCGAAGGACTCGGCGTGGACGTTTTCTGCGTGCTGCCCTTCACCCTGGAGCTGTCCCGGCTCAGCCCGCACGAGTTCGTGCACGAGGTGCTGGTCGACCGGCTGCACGCGGGCGCGGTGCTGGTCGGCGACAACTTCACCTTCGGGGCCAAGGCCGCGGGCAACGTCGCGCTGCTGCGCGAACTCGGCCGCCGCTTCGGGTTCGTCGCCTACGGCGCGGAGCTGCAGGGCCGTTCGCTCGACGACGATCGCGGCGCCAACGACATCACCTTCTCCTCCACCTACGTGCGCTCGTGCATCGACGCCGGCGACGTGGTGGCCGCGTCCGACGCGCTCGGCCGCCCGCACCGGCTGGAGGGCATCGTCGTCCGCGGCGACGGCCGGGGCCACGACCTCGGCTATCCGACGGCCAACCTGTCCACCGCGAGATTCGCCGCCGTGCCGGCGGACGGCGTCTACACGGCCTGGTTCAGCCGGCTGTCGGACCCGGACCGGCGGCTGCGCGCGGCGGTGTCGGTGGGCACGAACCCGACGTTCTCCGGCCGCGAACGCACCGTCGAGGCGTTCGTGCTGGACGTCGACGAGGACTTCTACGGCCAGCACGTCGCACTGGACTTCGTCACCCGGTTGCGGGATCAAGCACGGTTCGGCGCGTCGGCCGATCTCGTGAAGAAGATCGACGAGGACGTGGCCCGGACCAGGGAAGCGCTCGGCTCCGACAGCTGAGCGGACCTCGTCCCGGGACGGGCCGGGCCCGGGACGGATCGGGCGTTCCGGCCCGCCGGGGGCATCCGGAGTGGCAAGATGGGCCGGCGGCGCCGGGCCGGGGGAGCAAGTCCTCCGGCTGGCGGCCGCGGGACGACAGCGCTAGGGGAGCGGAGCTAGGTGGAGGACCACAAGATCGTCCAGCGGAACATCGCGCTGCAGCGGGAGTGGTACGGGGAGCCGCTGGGCGATCGGGTGCGCAGGCTGGTCGTGGCCTTCGACGTGTCGCAGGCGTTCCTGGCCGAGGTGCTGGGGATCAGCGCGCCGATGCTGAGCCAGGTGATGAGCGGGCGGCGGGCGAAGATCGGCAATCCGGTCGTGCTGGCGCGGATGATCATGCTCGAACGCAAGATCCTGGTGCCCGAGGTCGCCGCGGGCGACCGCGACGCGATGCAGGCCGCCCTGGAGGACGTGCGCGATTCGCGGCCCACCGTCGGCCGCGACAACATCCCGGTCAACTCGGACGAGAAGATCCTGCTCGCGGGCATCCGCGACGTCGCCGAGGACGAGAACCTCGCCGAGGCGGCGAAGCTGCTCGACGACGACTACCCGGCGATCGCCGACCTGCTCCGCCGCGCGGGAGCCTCGGGCCAGTAGCCGATGCGGTTGTTCTCCGCGCTGCGCCCGCCCGCCGACGTCGCGGCGGAAATCGACGGTGCCCTCGGTTCCCGGGACCGGCTGCTGCGCTGGTCAGACCCGGCCGGATGGCACGTCACGCTGGCCTTTTACGGCGAGGTCGACCCCGCCGAACGTGCCTCCTTCCTCGACCGGGCGCTGGACGGCCGAAAATCCGTTGACGTCCGGCTCCGGGGTTCGGGAACATTTCCGGGAGTGCTGTGGTTGGGAGTGGCGGGGGAGGACCTCGCCGATCTCGCCGCAGCCGCGGGCGCCGACGACGAAGACCGTCCTTACCGGCCGCACCTGACGCTGGCGCGGTGCCCGCGCACGCAGCCGCCCACCGACTGGACGGAACGGCTCGCGGGTTTCCGCAGCCGCGTCTGGACCGCGGACCGGGTAGAGCTGATGGGCGGTGGCAGCCCTTACCGCACGCTGCGGACTTGGCCTCTGCGGCGCGGGTGAGGCGGTGCTGCCCAGCTAGCCGTACGCGCCTGAAGCCGCAGTTCAACCGGCTGGTAACCTCAGCAACCGGGTCCGGCTGCAGTCCGTGGCGGCCGTGACCGTCTCACCCGGCCGCGTGG
The DNA here is from genome assembly GCF_042754125.1 of Amycolatopsis sp. NPDC059235. NCBI lineage: Bacteria > Bacillati > Actinomycetota > Actinomycetes > Pseudonocardiales > Pseudonocardiaceae > Amycolatopsis > Amycolatopsis sp. NPDC059235. Next base: position 40,643 of record NZ_JBHZAG010000039.1, on the reverse strand, counting down.
CGCGGTACGGGCCTCACGGCACTAGATGCACAAGGAGCACCACCAGTGGCGCTGTCCACCGATGAGAAGAAGACGATCCTCGCCGAGTACGGGCTGCACGACTCGGACACCGGATCCCCCGAGGCCCAGGTCGCGCTGCTGACCAAGCGGATCATCGGCCTCACCGAACACCTGAAGACGCACAAGCACGACCACCACTCCCGTCGCGGTCTCCTGCTGCTGGTCGGCCGTCGCCGCCGGCTGCTGAACTACACGGAAAAGGTGGACGTGGCGCGGTACCGGGACCTGATCAAGCGTCTCGGCCTGCGCCGATAGCGTGCTGACGAGGGGGAGCGGCTTCGGCCGCTCCCCCTCGCCGCAAGCACACCCCCTACACGGCGCGAGCGCGCTGGAGGAACGATCTCGCCGGTCCTCGGTAGTGGTTCCCGGGCAACGGACCCGGGGGCTTCGATCGAAGACCGGCCTCACACCTCCTCGAGCGTCCTCGGGCGAACCGGGTCCCACAGTGGGAGACTCGCGCTGCTGCGATGGAACCAAAGAGGAGATTGACCATATGACCGACTCCACCGGAGTCACCGTGTTCGAGACCGAAGCCGTTCTGGACAACGGCCGGTTCGGCACCCGCACTGTCCGGTTCGAGACCGGCCGGCTCGCCAAGCAGGCCGCCGGCTCCGTCGTCGCCTACCTGGACGAAGAGACCATGCTGCTGTCGGCGACCACGGCGTCGAAGCACCCGAAGGAGCACTTCGACTTCTTCCCGCTGACCGTGGACGTCGAGGAGCGGATGTACGCCGCCGGCCGCATCCCGGGCGCGTTCTTCCGCCGCGAGGGCCGCCCGTCGACCGACGCGATCCTCACCGCCCGCCTGATCGACCGCCCGCTGCGCCCGTCCTTCGCCGACGGCCTCCGCAACGAGATCCAGGTCGTCATCACCGTCCAGAGCCTCAACCCGGACGACCCGTACGACGTGCTGGCGATCAACGCCGCGTCGGCTTCCACCCAGATCGCCGGCCTGCCGTTCTCCGGCCCGGTCGGCGGCGTGCGCGTCGCGCTGATCGAGGGCCAGTGGGTCGCGTTCCCGACCTGGCCGCAGCTCGAGAAGGCCACCTTCAACATGGTCGTGGCCGGCCGCATCGTCGGTGACGACGTCGCGATCATGATGGTCGAGGCCGAGGGCACCGAGCACACGCTCGACCTGATCGCCGACGGCGGCACCGCGCCGGACGAGACCACCGTCGCGCAGGGCCTCGAGGCCGCGAAGCCGTTCATCCGCGTGCTGTGCGAGGCGCAGCAGCGCCTGGCCGCCGACGCCGCCAAGCCGACCGGCGACTTCCCGGTGTACCCGGCCTACCAGCCGGACATCTACGAGGCCGTCGCCGCGATCGCGTCCGACGAGCTCGCCAAGGCGCTGCAGATCGCCGGCAAGCAGGAGCGCGACGCCGCGACCGACGAGGTCAAGGCCACTGTCCTGGAGAAGCTCGGCCTCGGCGAGGGCGAAGCCTTCGAGGGCCGCGACAAGGAGGTCGGCGGTGCGTTCAAGGCGCTGACCAAGAAGATCATGCGCACCCGCGTCCTCACCGAGAAGATCCGGATGGACGGCCGCGGCCTGACCGACATCCGCCAGCTCTCGGCCGAGGTCGCCGTGATCCCGCGGGCGCACGGTTCGGCGCTGTTCGAGCGCGGCGAGACCCAGATCCTGGGCGTCACCACGCTGAACATGCTCCGCATGGAGCAGCAGATCGACTCGCTCTCCCCGGAGACGACGAAGCGCTACCTGCACCACTACAACTTCCCGCCGTTCTCCACCGGCGAGACCGGCCGCGTCGGTTCGCCGAAGCGGCGCGAGATCGGCCACGGCATGCTCGCCGAGCGCGCCCTGGTTCCGGTGCTGCCGAAGCGGGACGAGTTCCCGTACGCGATCCGCCAGGTCTCCGAGGCGCTGGGCTCCAACGGTTCCACCTCGATGGGCTCGGTCTGCGCGTCCACGATGGGCCTGTTCAACGCCGGCGTGCCGCTGAAGGCTCCGGTCGCGGGCATCGCCATGGGCCTGGTGTCCGACGAGGTGGACGGCGAGACCCGTTACGTGGCTCTCACCGACATCCTGGGCGCCGAGGACGCGCTGGGCGACATGGACTTCAAGGTCGCCGGCACGAAGGACATCATCACCGCGCTGCAGCTGGACACCAAGCTGGACGGCATCCCGTCCGAGGTGCTCGCGGCCGCGCTGAAGCAGGCGAAGGACGCTCGCCTCACCATCCTGGAGGTCATCGCCGAGGCGATCGACGGCCCGGACGAGATGAGCCCGTACGCCCCGCGCGTCACGTCGGTGAAGATTCCGGTCGACAAGATCGGCGAGGTCATCGGGCCGAAGGGCAAGATGATCAACTCGATCACCGAGGAGACCGGCGCCGACATCTCGATCGAGGACGACGGCACGATCTACGTGGGCGCGGCCGACGGCCCGTCGGCGGAGGCGGCGATCGGCAAGATCAACGCCATCGCCAACCCGCAGCTGCCGAAGGTCGGCGAGCGCTTCCTGGGCACCGTGGTGAAGACGGCCGCGTTCGGCGCGTTCGTCTCGCTGCTGCCGGGCAAGGACGGCCTCGTGCACATCTCGAAGCTGGGCAACGGCAAGCGGATCGCGAAGGTCGAGGACGTCGTGAACGTCGGCGACAAGATCCGCGTCGAGATCGCCGACATCGACAACCGCGGCAAGATCAGCCTGATCGTGGTCAAGGAAGAAGACGCGGCGAAGCCTGCTGAAGACGACGCCGCTCCGGCCGAGACCGCCGAAGCCAAGTAGGGTTTCGCCCCGCACAAGCTTGGTCCGTGAAGGCCCCCTCTCCGGCTGGGGAGGGGGCCTTCACCGCATGTGAGCAAAGGATTGCATTGGCACGGCAGGTTTCCGGGCACGAGCAGCCCGTCGGCACCACCCGTACGCTCGAGTCCACTTCGGACGGTGCGGTAGTCAAGCGGAGTGTGCTGCCCGGCGGCTTGCGGGTGATCACCGAGCACGTCCCCGCGTCTCGTTCGGCGACGGTCGGACTCTGGGTCGGCGTAGGTTCGCGCGACGAGCCGCTCGCTGTCGCAGGCGCCGCGCACTACCTGGAACACCTGCTGTTCAAGGGAACCACCAACCGCGACGCCACTCAGATCGCGGAAGAGATCGACGCGGTAGGCGGCGAATTCAACGCCTTCACCGCGAAAGAACACACCTGCTACTACGCCCAAGTCCTGGACGCAGACCTGCCGCTCGCCCTCGACCTCGTCACCGACGTGGTTTTCGAAGCACAGTGCACGGACCGCGACATGGACATGGAACGCAGCGTCGTCCTCGAAGAGATCGCGATGCGCGACGACGATCCCGAAGATCTGCTGCACGAAACGTTTGTGGGCGCGATCATCGGCGACCACCCGCTGGGCCGTCCGGTGCTGGGCACGGAAAAGTCCATCACCGAAATGTCGCCGTCCGCCCTGCGCGGCTTCTACCGCCGCCGCTACACGCTGCCGCGAATGGTGCTGGCAGTCGCCGGAAACGTCGAACACGGCCAGGTCCTGCGACTGGTCAAGCGCGCGCTGAAAGAACGTCTCACCGGCGCCGCGACCCCGGTCGCGCCGCGATCCGGCCGTGCGCGGCTGAAGACCGTGCCGAAGCTGGCTCTGCACCCGGACGACACCGAACAGGCCCACGTGATGCTCGGCTTCCGCGCATTGCCGCGCCACGACGAGCGCCGGTTCACCCTGTCGGTGCTCAACGCCGCGCTCGGCGGAGGCATGAGTTCCCGGCTGTTCCAGGAGATCCGCGAACGCCGGGGCCTCGCGTATCAGGTGTATTCGTCGGTGGCGAGCTACGCCGATCTCGGGCACATGTCGGTGTACGCGGGCTGCCAGCCGGAGCGGCTGGGCCAGGTCGCGGGCGTGATCCGCGAGGTGCTCGACTCGGTCGCCGCGGACGGGCTGTCCGACGCCGAGGTCGCGCGCGCCAAGGGGCAGTTGCGCGGCGGGCTCGTGCTGGGTCTGGAGGACACGTCGTCGCGGATGTCCCGGATCGGCAAGAACGAGCTGAACTACGCCCGGTACCTGGGCGTCGACGACACGATCGCGCGGATCGACGCGGTCACGACCGAAGAGGTGTGTGCGCTCGCTCGCACTCTGCTGCGGCGTCCCGGCGGGGTGTCGTCCGCGGCGGTGGTGGGGCCGTACGCTCACGCCGACGACCTGCCGGACGATCTGCACGAGGTGATCGCGTCATGACCGAGTCCCCGATCCGCGTCGGCGTGCTGGGCGCACGCGGCCGCATGGGTGCGACCGTGGTGAAAGCCGTGGAAGGCGCCGCGGACCAGGAACTGGTGGCCGCGCTGGACGCGGGCGACGATTTCGCCCCGCTGGAAAGCGCCCAGGTGGTCGTGGACTTCACGCACCCGGACGCGGTGATGGACAACCTGCGCTGGCTGATCGCGCACGACCTGCACGCGGTCGTCGGCACCACTGGCTTCAGCGAAGAGCGGCTGACCGAACTGCGCGGGCTGCTCGCGGACAAGCCGCAGCTGGGCGTTTTGATCGCGCCGAACTTCGCGCTGGGCGCGGTGCTGGCGATGCGGTTCGCGGCACAGGCGGCGAAGTTCTACGCCTCGGCGGAGATCATCGAACTGCACCACAACCGCAAGGCCGACGCCCCGTCCGGCACCGCCGCGCACACCGCGCGGATGATCGCCGCCGCTCGGGCCGAGGCTGGGGTCGCTCCCGGCCCGGACGCCACGACGTCCGAAGTGGACGGTGCGCGCGGCGCTTCGGTCGAGGACGTCCACGTGCACTCGGTCCGCCTGCCGGGTTTGGTGGCGCACGAGGAAATCCTGTTCGGCGGCGAGGGCGAAACCCTGACCATCCGGCACGATTCGCTGGACCGCACGTCGTTCATGCCGGGCGTGCTGCTCGGCGTGCGTTCGGTGGTGTCGCGCCCCGGCCTGACGGTCGGCCTGGAGAACGTGCTCGACCTGTGAAAGCCCGCAATGTCGCGCTGCTGATGACGGCGGCGCTGGTGGTGTACCTGGTCCTGCTGGCGGACCGGGCCGTGGCGCTGCTCGCGACCGGGACGCCCGCCGGGATCGCGCTCGGCATCGGCGTGTTCCTGCTGCCGCTGCTGGGCGTGTGGATCGTCGTGGTGACGTGGCGGTCCGGCATGCAGATCCAGCGGCTGTCGCGGCAGCTCGACGCCGAGGGCGGCCTGCCGGACGTGTCGGACCTGCCGCGCCGCCCGTCCGGCCGCGTGGACCGCGACGCCGCGGACGCGTGGTTCGACGAGCGCCGCGCGGAAGTCGAAGCGGACCAGGAAAATTGGCGTCCCTGGTACCGGCTGGCGTACGCCTACGACATCGCGGGCGACCGGCGGCGGGCTCGGGCGACCATGCGCAAGGCGATCGAGCTGGAAGCCGCAGAACGCAAGTAACGCTCGCTCGGGCTGCGCGCTTTGCGTTCCTGCGAAAAGTCCGTGAGGGGAACCCTGAGGGACTCTGATTTCGTCAGGGTTCCCCTCACGGACCTTGGCATCGACGATGGCTGCCGAAAGCGTTGCGGCAGTTGGCTTACTGCAGCCACCCGGCGAACATCGCGGGCGAAGCCGCCAGCAAACTGAATCGCACCCATCGCCCGGCCAGCCCCGCCGCGAGGAACGTCGACAGCCGCATCCGGACCATCCCGGCGAGCACGCTCGTCGCCATGAACGGGGGCAGTCCGACGAGCGAGCTGATCCCGTAGGTGCCGGTCATCCAGTGCGGATGGCGCTGGCAGCGTTCGCGCAGCGCCTCGATCTTGCTGCGGATCACCTTGGTGCGCAGCTGCCAGCGGACCCGTCGCGGGGTGAGCGGGCGTTCGCGGTGCAGCCGGTCGTGCAGGAACTTCGGCAGCCGGATCGAGCCGCGCGCGGCCAGGTAGTACAGCAGTTTCCCGGCGATCTGCCCGACCGCGACCGCGCCGCCCAGCCACAGCCAGTGGACGTTGTGCTGGCTCGCGCAGAGGCCGATGACGAAGAGTTCGGCGTTGACCAGCGGCACGATCGCCGAGCCGAAGGCGACGCCGAGGGTCAGGAGCACCCAGCCCATCGTGTCACCCCCTCCGTGTCGCCGCTCACTCCAAGCTAGCAGCCATCACGAAAAGATCACGGGGGCTAACCCCACTCTTTCCCCTGGCGCCAACCCCAGAAGATCACCTGGCCGACCGGTCTCGGACACCTTCCGCTGCCAGGATCGAAGACGTGCCTGAGGTGCCGATCGCGGACCGTTTCGCCCGGCTGTGCGAGACGGTCGTCCGCGTCCTGCCGTTCGGACTGTCCCGGATCGTCGCGCCGAGTTTCCTCGGTTTCGCGGTGATCAACGGCTTCACGTTCGGCGTCGATCTGTTACTGCTGACGCTTTTCCACGGCGGGCTCAAGTGGCCGGTGTGGCTCTCGATCAGCGTCGCGTACGTGGTCGCGTTCGGGCTGAGTTTCGTGTTGAACCGCGCGCTGAACTTCCGCTCGCACGCGCCGGTGGGCCGTCAGGCGGTGCTGTATGTGGTGGCGATCGCGGTGAACTACGCGGCGTTCCTGCTCGGGCTGGGCGCCGGATTGACCGCGCTGGGCGTCGAATACCACCTGTCACGGCTGATCGCCGGGGCGTGCGAGGGCGTGTTCATGTACTCGGTGATGCGCTGGGTGGTTTTCGCGAAGCGCGAAGAGCCGGTCAGTGTGTGAGTTCTAGTTCCAACGTGCCGGTGAGCCGGACTTCGCGCAGCGTTCCGCGGCCGGTGTCGAGGGTGCGGACGGTGCCGTCGGGGGACCAGCCGGCGCGGCGGTAGAACCCGAGCGTCGCGTGGTCGGACTGCGCGACCCAGGTGATGCCGCGGTTCAGGCCGTTCGCGCGCAGCTCGGCGGCGGCGGTCGCGAGCAACCGCCCGGCGTGCCCGCGACGGCCCCAGCGGGGTTCGACCACCAGGGACGCGATCAATCCGGGCGCGTCCTCCGGCGGCGACCCGTCGGCCGCGGCGGCTTCGTCCTGCGGGGCCGGGCCGGCGACGCAGTAGCCGACCGTGAACGAGCCCTCGGTGGCCAGGTAGACGCGGGAATCGGGATACTCGATCGTCTCCGCCCAGGTGCCCTCGAGGTCGGCTTTCTCGAACTCGTCGATGGCCTCGGCGCCCAGAAGGTCGGCGTAGGCCGCCCGCCAGGTCAGCCGCTGGATGCGGGCGATCTCCGCGGCGTCGGACGGATTCGCGGGACGGACTTCGGCGGTACTCACGCGGGCAATGTACCGAAACTGTCGGGGGTGGCTGGCACCATGGCGGAATCATGCAGACGATCAGCCTTTCCGCCGCCCGCCGCACCGCTTTGGCCGCGCAGGGGTTCGCCGACCCCCGGCCTTCCTCCGCCCCGACCCGGCGGCACCTCGCCAAGGTGCTGTCGCGGGTCCAGCTGCTGCAGCTGGACTCGGTCAACGTCGCCGTGCGCGCGCACTACATGCCGCTGTTCTCGCGCCTGGGCGGATACGACCCGGCGCTGGTGGACGACGCCGCGTGGAGCCACCGCGCGAAACGGCCGCGGCTGCTGGTCGAATCGTGGGCGCACGAGGCGAGCCTGCTGCCGATCGAAGACTGGCCGCTGCTGAAGTCCGGCGCGAAACGGGACGGCTGGTGGCGGAACTACACGCGGGTCGTCGACACGGTGCCCGGCCTGCTCGACGACGTGCTGGCGATCGTCAAGGAACAGGGCCCGATCGGAGCCGGGGCAATTGAGAAGGCGCTGGAAACCGAGGCAGTCCGGCGCGGGCCGGGGGCGTGGTGGGAACGCTCGGTGGTGAAGAAGGCGTGCGAGTACCTGTTCGGCGTCGGCCAGCTGAGCACCGGCACGCGGCGATCGTTCGAGCGGCTGTACGACCTGACGGAGCGAGTGGTGCCGCCGGAAATCTTGTCGCGCAAGGTTTCCGCGGAGGAAGGCGCTCGCGGCCTGATCGACCGTTCGGCGCGGGCGCTGGGCGTGGCAACGGAAACCGACCTGCGCGACTACTACCGCCTTGGCCCGGCCGTCTCGCGGCAAGCCGTTCAAGAGCTGGTCGAGGAAGGCGTCCTGGAGCCGGTTCAGGTGGACGATTGGCGCGCGGTCGCCTACCGGCATGTCGAAGCGCGCACGCCGAGGGCAGTGTCCGGGCGGGCTTTGCTGTGCCCGTTCGATCCGCTGATCTGGGAGCGCGCGCGGACGGAGCGGTTGTTCGGGTTCCGGTACCGCATCGAGATTTACGTGCCGGAACCGAAGCGGGTGCATGGGTATTACGTGTTTCCGTTCCTGCTGGACGGTGCGCTGTCGGGACGCGTGGACCTGAAATCCGACCGGGCGGCCGGGGTGCTGCGGGTGCAGGGCGCGTTCGCCGAACCCGGCGTCGACCAGTCGCGGGTGGCGGCGGAGCTGGCCGGGGAGTTGCGGACGATGGCGGAATGGCAGGGGCTGGACGGAGTTGTGGTGGGGGAGCGGGGTGATCTGGCCCGGGCGTTGCGGCGCGCGGTGAAGTGAGGGGGAGACGGGTGAGCTGAGAACGTCGCGGGGAGGACCGCTGGCGGCTTGGCTGGGCAAGGCTCGCGGACAGTGGTTGGGGAGTGCGTTCAGGCTGGGCGGGAAGGCTCGCGGACACTGGACCGCGCGCAGGTTCGAGTTGGCTAGGGACGGCTCGCAGGCAGCGACCGGGAGCGCGTTCGGTGAGACGGCTCGGAGACAATTCCGGGACCATCGCGCTCAGCTCGGCCCGACTGGATGGCGATCGGCAGGCCTTTGCACCCCGGGAACTGTGCTTGCAAGGGAATTCCGCCGACCTCAGATCGAACTGGCCACCGAATCCCGTGTTCGGCTCGGCAACGACGGAAAAGTCTTGGCGTGCCAGGAAATACCCGCACTGACGAAACCCATCCACGCGCGCTTCCAGCCGGAAGCCTTGGCGGACAAGGCATTCCCCGGACAGCACGAAGCGGCGGGCCACCCGGAACGTCTCCGGTGCGGCCCGCCGCCTCCCCCTTGCATCCGTCCGCTCGGCGCACCCGGGGTGTGGTGCGACGGGTGTGTCGGCCTGAGCGGACGGGATGTTCCCGCCGTCAGCCGGCCGCGCGGGTCACCACCGCGTTGCCGGTTCCGGTGCGGGCGCGGACTTTCAGCGCGACCGCGCCCTCCGGCGGCGTGTCCGAGACGTCCAGCTCGCTCGAAACCCGGCCGGCCGCCGATGCCAGTTCGACTTCCGCTCTAACGCCGCCCCGGATCCCGACTCGTACCTCTCCCGAGCCGGTGATCAGCTCGAGCGATCCGGAAGCCGCGTCGGCCACCGACAGGTCGCCGCTGCCGGTGCGGGCCATCACGTCGCCCTCGACCGCGCCCAGCCAGACGTTGCCGGTGCCGGTGCCGAGCGTCGCCGGTCCGGCGATCGACGCCGCCTCGACCGACCCGCTTCCGCTCCGCAGTTGCAGACCGGCCAGAGTCGGGCCGAGCTTCACGGCACCCGTGCCGGTCCGGATGGTGGCCGCGCCGTCCGCGCGTTCCAGCGACACTTCGCCGGACCCGGTGAGGATGTCCGCACGGCCCGCGGCGCCGCTCACCTTGACGTCCGCCGAGCCCGCGCGCACCTCGAGATGCGACCCGGCCGGCGCGTGGACCGTCACCGACACCGGAACGTTCCGCAGCTGCCAAGCCTTCGCGGCCCGCACGACGACCCGGTTGCCGGTCTTCTCGATCCGCGCCTGCCGCACCGCGTCGGCGACCGAGAACTCCGGCATGCCGCCGAACTGGTCCCCGAACTTCTCTCCGACCCACGACAGCAGACTGCTGACGCCATTCACCCACGACGGCTGCTCGCCCGCGTCGTGCTGAAGCCGCACGGTCACCCCGGACTCCCGCCCGAGCACGACCTCGACCCGCCCGATCGTGACGCCCAGGTCCAGCTCCACCGGACCGTCCGCCTCGAAGTCCTGCAGCCGCACGTACGGACCCGGTTCCGCGGAGTCCGAGCCGGTCCCGGCCGCTGAACTGTCCGAAGTGGACTCCGCGCTGGCCGATGCGGCTGCGGTCTCGCTCGAAGCGGTCCCGGCGTCGGACTCGTTGTCCGCCTTCTCCGACGCGGCCGATGTCCTCGAAGCGGTGTCTTCGCCTGCGGAGGTTTCGCCCGCCGCGGCGTCGGCAGCGCTGCTGGACACGGGTTCCGCGCCCGCCGTCCCGAAGCCAGGTTCCCCAACCCGGTCTTCGGTGTTCTTCCCCTGGTCTTCCCGGTTCTCGCCCATGGTGGTGCCCCCTTCTAGCCTTCGACCCAGCCGTGCAGCTTGGTCTCGGTGCGGCCCCCGCCGCTGCCGCTGTCCTGCCAGCTCTGGTGCCGTTGCTGGTGCTGCTGCGCCTGGCCGAGCGCCCCCTGCACGGCCTGCGCCACGAACGTGTTCAGCGAAACGCCCTGCGCGGCCGCCGCCTGTTCGGCCTGGCCTTTGATCTGCTCGACCAGCCGCAGGGTGATCCGCGAGATGTCGCCGCCGTCGATCGGCGGGGCGGGAGGCGGCGGCGGGGGAGGCGCGGAAGAAGAACGCTCCTCGCCGCCGGTCACGACCACGCGCACGTCCCGGCCGTCCAGGCGGACGTCCACGACCTGGCCGGGCAACGCGGCGGTCACCTCGGCCGCGAGGTCGGACAGCGCGTTCATCAAAGTGAGCCGGACAGCCGGCTCCAGAGCAGACGACAGCAGTGCGGCCGCCCGCCGGGTCTGCTCGTCCCCGGCGGAGGCCGTGTTCGCGAGGTCTTCGCGAAGGTTCGCGATATACGGCGTCAAGTCCATGACACCACTATGGCGTCATCGATGACGTCACGTCAAGGCGCGGTGATGTCACCGGTGCCGCCGGGTTAGGCTGGCGGAGCCGACATGAGGGGAGCGAGACCGGTGCCGCCCAAGGTGCAGCTGATCGCGAAAACCGAGTTCTTCCCGCCCGAGGACGTGCCCTGGTCCACCGACGCCGACGGAGGCGAAGCGCTCGCCGAGTTCGCCGGACGCGCCTGCTACCAATCCTGGGAGAAGCCGAACCCGGCGACCGCGACCAACGCCGGCTACCTCGAGCACGTCATCGACGTCGGCCACCTGGCCGTGCTGGAGCACGGGTCGGTCACCTTCTACCTGTCCGGGATCTCCCGCTCGCTCACCCACGAGCTGATCCGGCACCGGCATTTCTCCTACTCCCAGCTGTCGCGGCGCTACGTTCCCGAGAGCGAGGCCGAGTTCGTCGAGCCGGGCGTCATCGCGCAAGACCCGGTGCTGCACGAGAAATTCGTCAAAGCCACGCAAGCCAGCGCCGCCGCGTACGACGAGCTGCTCGCCGGGCTGGAGGAGAAGTTCGCGGACACGCCGAGCGCGACCCTGCGCCGCAAGCAGGCGCGCCAGGCGGCCCGCGCCGTGTTGCCGAACGCCACCGAAACCCGCATCGTCGTCACCGGGAATTACCGCGCGTGGCGGCATTTCATCGCGATGCGCGCCACCGAACACGCGGATGTCGAGATCCGTTCGCTGGCCATCGAATGCCTGCGGCAGTTGCACAAGGCGGCGGCCAACGTGTTCGCCGACTTCACGATTTCGACCCTGCCCGACGGCACCGAGATCGCCTCGAGCCCGAAAGTGCTGGAAGGCTGACAACGCACTGATGAAACACCTGACGATCGACCTCCGCCCCGGCTCCTACTCGGTCGTGCGGCTGCCCGCCGATGCCTCCGTGCCCGCCGAACTGCTGGAACCCGGCGAGCCCGCGCTCGTGTCGGTGACCCGCACGCCCGACGAGCTGTCGGTGATCTGCCCGACCGGCCGCGAACCCGAGGGCGGCACGGTCGAGGACGGCTGGCGGCTGTTCACCGTGCGCGGGCCGCTGGAATTCACGCTCACCGGCATCATCTCCGCGCTCGCGTCGGAGCTGGCAGCGGCGGGCGTCGCGCTGTTCTCGCTGTCCACTTTCGACACCGACCACATCCTGGTGCGCTCGGACGACCTCGACCGCGCGGTAGCCGCCTTCCGCGAAGCCGGCCACGAAGTGCTCCTTCCCGCCTGACAAAGGTCCGTGAAGGGCTCCTTGAGGGAATCAGATTCCCTCAAGGAGCCCTTCACGGACCGTCGGCGCGACGTGGCGCAGCACACCCTTGCCCCGCAAAGTTCGGCATGCCTAAACTTTGAGTTGGGGCGACCGATATCAGGGAGTGGGCGCACATGGCGGTGGCGGAAGCGGCACGTCCGCGCGGCGTGGCCCGGCTGCGGGCCGGCTGGGCGCTGCTCGGGCCCGCGTTCGTCGCCGCGATCGCGTACGTCGACCCGGGCAACGTGGCGGCCAACGTCAGCGCCGGCGCGCGCTACGGCTACCTGCTGGTGTGGGTGATCGTCGCGGCGAACCTGATGGCCGTCCTCGTGCAGTACCTGTCGGCGAAGCTCGGTCTCGTCACCGGCCAGTCGCTGCCGGAAGCGCTGCGCGACCGGCTGTCCAGCCGCGCGCGGCTCGCGTACTGGGCGCAGGCCGAGATCGTCGCGATCGCCACCGATCTGGCCGAAGTCGTCGGCGGCGCGATCGCGCTCAATCTCCTTTTCGGGCTTCCGCTCGTCGCGGGCGGGCTGATCACCGGGCTGGTGTCCCTGGTGCTGCTCGCGGTGCAGGACCGCGGCGGCCAGCGGCCGTTCGAACGCGTCGTGACCGGCCTGCTGGTGGTGATCGCGGTCGGGTTCCTGGCGAGCCTGTTCATCGAGCCGCCGTCCGCCGCCGGGATCGCGCACGGCCTGGTGCCGCGGTTCAGCGGCGGCGACAGCGTCCTGATCGCGGCCGCGATGCTCGGCGCGACGGTCATGCCGCACGCGGTGTATCTCCACTCCGGACTGGTCCGCGACCGGCACGGCAAACCGGAACCCGCGCGTCGCCGACGCCTGCTGCGAGCCACCCGCTACGACGTCGGGTTCGCGATGCTGCTCGCCGGCGCGGTGAACCTCGGCATGCTGCTCGTGGCGGCGACGAATCTCCAAGGCCAGCAAGGCGTCGACACCATCGAAGGCGCGCACGGGGCAGTCGCCGCCGCGCTCGGGCCGGGCGTCGCGCTGCTGTTCGCGATCGGGCTTCTCGCGTCCGGATTGGCCTCGACGTCGGTGGGTGCGTATGCGGGCGCGATGATCATGCAAGGCTTGCTGCGCAAGAGGATCCCGATCGTCGCGCGCCGGCTCGCCACGCTCACTCCGGCGATCGTCGTGCTGGCGCTGGGCGCCGATCCGAGCGCGGCGCTGGTGGTGTCGCAGGTGGTGCTGTCCTTCGGCATCCCGTTCGCGCTCGTGCCGCTGATCCGGCTCACCGCCGACCGCGGGCTGATGGGCGCGGACGTCAACCGCCGGAGCACCACGGTGCTCGCCTGGGTCGTCGCCGCGGTGATCATCCTGCTCAACGTCGTGCTGATCGTACTCACCTTCGGCGGCTGAGACAGTCCTAACCGGACGGAACCGGCAGGGCTGCCGGACGGTCCGACTAGCATCTGCGCGAAGCCGACCGAGGAGCCCGACCCCGTGACCGACGAACAGACCCGCCCGCACGACCCGAACCGCACGGCTCCCGCCGGCCGCGTGGTGGCCGGCCGCTACCTGCTGCTCGGCGAACTGGGCCGCGGCGGCATGGGCATCGTGTGGCGCGCGCAGGACCAGGTGATCGGTCGGCAGGTCGCGATCAAGGAATTGCGGCTCCCGGAAGCTGAAGGCGCCGCGGTGTTCTCCGAGCGGATCCTGCGCGAGGTGCGGGCAGGCGGGCGGCTCAACGACCCGGCCGTCGTCACGGTGTACGACGTGGTCACCGACCAGGGCACCACCTGGATCGTGATGGAGCTGGTCGAAGCGCCCACGCTCGCCGACCTGGTGCGTGCGCACGGCCCGATGCCCGAGCAGCAGGCCGCGATGATCGGGGAGCGGGTGCTGTCCGCGCTGCAGGCCGCGCACGCCGCCGGGATCGTGCACCGCGACGTCAAACCGGCCAACATCATGGTCGCGCCGGACGGCCGGGTGAAGCTCACCGACTTCGGCATCGCGCACGCCATCGACGACCCGCGGCTCACCACGAGCGGGATGATCGTCGGCTCGCCCGCGTTCATGGCCCCGGAGCGGGTCGAGGGCCGCGAGGCGATGCCGGAATCGGACCTGTGGTCGCTCGGCGCGACGCTGTACTTCGCGGTGGAGGGCATCGTCGCGTTCGAACGGCCCACCACGGCCGCCACGCTGCACGCGATCATGACCGAAGTGCCATACCTGACCCGCGTGCAGGGCCCGCTCGGCGCGGTCATCCTCGGCCTGCTGGTGGCGAATCCGGAAGCCCGCCTCACCGCGACGCAGGCCCGGGCGCAGCTCGCCCACGCCACCGGCCCGACGCAACGTCCGGCGACCGCCGTGATGCCGCAGCAGGAAACCCGGGTGGGCGGGCAGCCGACCCGGATGGCCGCGAAGCCGGAAGGCAAGAGCCGCCGCGGCCTGTGGGCGGGCGCGATCGCGCTGCTGGTGGTCGCGGCGCTGGCCGGCGGGTTCTTCCTCGGCAAGCCGGTGTGGTCGCCGAAGAAGGACGCGCAGCAGGCCGAGACCGTCAGCTACGGCCCGGACGGCTACCTCAAGACCCAGATCTCCTCGTACCAGATCTGCTACAACGCGGTGGTCCAGCCGGGCGTGGTGATCAGCTCGGACAACAACGTCGACTGCAAGAAGAACCACACGCTCGAGGTCTACGACGTCGCCGACCCGCTGCCGCTGGAGAGCTGGAGCGACAGCGACGCGGTCGTCGCCCCGTATCCCGGGCTGGAGGACATCAGCCGGGCCGCCGAGGCGCGCTGCGCGGCCGCGTTCCACTCCGCGGTGGTGCCGCAGCAGCAGCGCGCGGGCCTGTCGTACCGGGCGATCGTGCCGACCCAGCAGGCGTGGCAGGTGCAGCCGGACAACGACAGCAGCAGCGGTCCCAACCGCAAGATCTACTGTGTCCTGTCGCGCACCAGCAACGACCAGATCCCGGCGCAGATCACCGCCAAGGTCAAGTAGCCGCGCGAGAAGTTCCGCCGCGAGCGGCGCGGCGGCGGAAATTCTCCGAAGTTCCCGGTGGCACACCAGGTCGAGGCCGGGTTCGGCGGCCTGAGGAGGTACCGTCGTGGCCATGTCCACCTCACCTGCCGCCGCGCCCGGACGTCCGTTCGGCCGCGTGCTCACCGCGATGGCGACCCCCTTCGACCGGGCCGGGGCGCTGGACGTGAAGCGGGCCCAGGAACTGGCCGAGTACCTTGTGGACCTCGGCAACGACGGCCTCGTCGTCAACGGCACCACCGGCGAGAGCCCGACCACGACCGACCAGGAGAAGGCCGCGCTGATCCGCGCCGTCGTCGAGGCGGTCGGCGACCGCGCGACCGTCGTGGCGGGGGCGGGGACCAACAACACCGCGCACAGCATCGAGCAGGCCCAGGCCGCCGCCGAAGCGGGCGCGCACGGCCTGCTCGTGGTCACGCCGTACTACTCGCGGCCGAGCCAGGCCGGGCTGTACGCGCACTTCACCACGGTCGCGGACGCCACCGAGCTGCCGGTCATGCTCTACGACATCCCGCCGCGCTCGATCGTGCCGATCGAGGTCGACACGCTGCAGCGGCTGGCCGAGAACCCGCGGATCGTCGCGGTGAAGGACGCGAAGGGCGACCTGATCGCCGGCTCCGAGGTCATCGCGAACACCCACCTCGCCTACTACTCCGGCGACGACGGCCTGAACCTGCCGTGGCTGTCGGTCGGCGCGGTCGGCGTGGTCAGCGTGATCGGGCACGTCGTGGCGGGCCGGATCCGCGCGATGATCGAGGCCTACGAGGCGGGCGACACGTCCACCGCGCGCACGAACCACCGCGCGATGCTGCCGGTGCTGCGGGCGATGTCGCGCGTCGGCGGCGTCGCGTTCAGCAAGGCTTCGCTGCGCCTGCGCGGGTTCGACATCGGCGACCCGCGGCTGCCGATCGTTGCCCCGTTCGACGACCAGCTCGAGCAGATCGCGGCCGATCTCGCCCAGGGCGGCGTGCCGCTGGAGGACAGCGCGGCCTCGGACTGGCATGGTGCACGGGTGGCACAAGCAGATTCGCAGGCGGCCTACACCGCCCCCACCTCGCACACCAGCGTTGGGACAATGCCCCGGTGACCTCACTTCCCGCCGGACCCGGCCCGACGCACCTCCCGCCCGCACTTCCCGAGGGAGCCCTGCGCGTCGTCGCGCTCGGCGGCATCGGCGAGGTCGGGCGCAACATGACCGTCTTCGAATACGACGGCAGGCTCCTGATCGTCGACTGCGGCGTCCTCTTCCCCGAGGACGACCAGCCGGGCGTCGACCTGATCCTGCCGGACTTCCGCGCGATCGAGGACCGGCTCGACGACATCGACGGCCTCGTGCTCACCCACGGGCACGAGGACCACATCGGAGCCGTCCCGTTCCTGCTCCGGCTGCGCCCGGACGTGCCGATCTACGGTTCGCGGTTCACCAACGCGCTGCTCGCGGCCAAGGCCAAGGAGCACCGCCAGCGGCCGAAGCTGATCGAGGTGCGCGAGGGGGAGCGGCGCAAGGTAGGCGCGTTCGACCTCGAGTTCTTCGCGGTGAACCACTCGATCCCGGACGCGCTCGCGGTCGCCATCCGCACGCCGGCCGGCGTCGTGCTGCACACCGGCGACATCAAGCTCGACCAGCTGCCGCTCGACGGGCGGCTCACCGACCTCGCGGGCTTCTCGCGCCTGGGTGACGAGGGCGTGGACCTGTTCTGCGTCGACTCCACCAACGCCGAGGTGCCCGGGTTCGTCATGCCCGAGCGCGACATCGGCCCGGTGGTCGACGACGTGATCCGCAAGGTCGACCAGCGCGTCATCGTCGCCTGCTTCGCCAGCCACGTGCACCGCGTGCAGCAGGTGCTGGACGCGGCTGTCCGGCACGGCCGCCGCGTGGCGTTCGTGGGCCGGTCGATGGTCCGGAACATGGGCATCGCGGCCGAACTGGGCCTGCTGAACGTGCCGGACGGCCTGCTGGTGGACCTGGACCAGGCCAGCAACCTGCCGGAGAGCAAGGTGCTGTTCGTGTCGACGGGTTCGCAAGGCGAGCCGCTGTCCGCGCTGTCGCGGATGGCGCGCGGCGAGCACCGGCAGATCTCGATCCGCGCGGGCGACACCGTCGTGCTGGCCAGCTCGATGATCCCGGGCAACGAGACCGCGGTGTTCGGCGTCGTCAACGGGCTGACCCGGCTCGGCGCGAACGTCGTGCACCAGGGCAACGCGAAGGTGCACGTGTCCGGCCACGCGTCCGCGGGCGAGCTGCTCTACCTGTACAACGCGGTCCGGCCGAGCAACGTGATGCCGGTGCACGGCGAGTGGAAACACTTGCGCGCCAACGGAGAGCTCGCGATCCGCACCGGCGTCGCGCCGGACAACGTGGTGATCGCCGAGGACGGCGTGGTCGTGGACCTCGTCGACGGCAAGGCCTCGCGCACCGGCCGCGTCGAGGTCGGGCACGTGTACGTGGACGGGCTGTCCGTCGGCGACGTCGGCGAGTCGACGCTGTCCGACCGGCTCGTGCTCGGCGAGGGCGGCTTCATCGCGATCACCATGGCGGTCGATTCCAACACCGGCCGCGCGATGAGCAGCCCGACGATCTCCGGCCGCGGCTTCTCCGACGACCCGAAGGCCCTCGACGCCGTCGTGCCGCTCGTGGAAATGGAGCTGGCGCGGACGGAAGCCGAGGGCATCACCGACACCCACCGCATCGCGCAGGCGGTGCGCCGGGTCGTCGGCCGGTGGGTCGCCGACACCTACCGCAGGCGGCCGATGATCGTGCCGACGGTCATCCCGGTCTGAGCCGGCTCTGATTCAGCGGCGCGCGCCCGCCAGCAGCAACGCCATCATGACGATCGCTGCCTGGCGGGCGAGCGCGTTGCGGGCTCTGCGCTGCTGCGCTCTGCTCGGTCGGCTGTCCATTCGGTTGTCCATGAGATCCCCCAGGCGTCTCGTGCGGCTCGCTCCAGTGTGGCGGGCTCGCGGATAGGACACATCCCGCCCGAGGTTGGTTCCCGTCTCCACCCGCGGGGGGAGTCAGGCCACCGCGGCGGTCTGTCGTTGGACCAGGTACGCGCCGCCGAGCAGCAGTGCGGCGCCGACCGCCTGCGGCCAAGCGAGCGCTTCGCCGAGCAGCGCCCAAGCGAACGCCGCCGCCGCGACGGGTTCGAGCAGCCCGACGACGCTCGCCACCGAGGCGGGCAGGTGGCGCAGCGCGGAGATCCCCGCGACGTAAGGGATCGCCGTCGACAGCACCACGAGGCAGATCAGCAGCAGCCACAGCGGGGGAGCCCACGGTCCGAACGGGACGGTCTGGCTCGCCATGCCCAGCGGCAGCGTCCACGGCGGAGCGGTGATGCTCACGAGCACCCCGCCGATCACCATGCCCCAGGTGACCAGCCCGAGCGGTTCGCGGTCGGCGACCGCGCGTTCGCCGAGCAGGAAGTACCCGGCCGAACACAACGCTGCGCCGGTCCCGGCCAGCACGCCGATCGCGTCGAGCCGCAGCCCCTGCCAGACCTGCGCGACCAGCGCCAACCCGATCATCGCCACCGCCATCCCGAACCACAGCATGCGCGGCAGCCGCTTCCGCCGCACCACGCGCACCCACAACGCGATCAGCACCGGCGACAGGAACTCCAGCAGGATCGCGATGCCGACCGGGATCCGTTCGGCGGCGATGAAATACAGCAGCTGCGTGCCGGCGACGCCGAGCGCGCCGTACGCCAGCAGCATCGGCCATTCCCCGCGCCGGACCCGCAGTGTGTGCGGGGCGAAGAGCGCGGTGCCGATCAGCAGCAGGACTCCCGCCGTCCCGATCCGCAGCACCGCCACCTGTTCCGGCGTCATGCCCGCTTCCATCACCGGTTTGGCGAGCGTTCCGGACGTGCTGAAGAAGACCGCGGCGAGCAGCACGAGCGAGAGGCCGCGGCCCCGGTGGATCACCCGGGGTGGTTCCAGGACAGGGAGTTCGGTGGTCACGCGCGGGACACTACGGAGCGGAACGAGCCGGCGAAACTGAGTTATTCCCCGGTTTTCAGGCCCGTCGCGACGTGTGTCGTGATCGTCGCCAGCCGTCGCCCCTGAATCCGCAGCGCCCGCAGCGCGGTGTCGTCCGGCGCCGCGGATTTGCGCGAGACGAACGAGCCGCCGTACGGGTTGCCGGACTCCATCAGGTGCGGATCGGCGTAGCCGAGGGGGACGACGATCGCGCCCCAGTGGTAGAAGATGTTGTTGATTGCCAGCACGGTTGCTTCGAGGCCGCCGTGCGCGGTGGACGCCGAGGTGAACGACGTCGCCACCTTGTCGGCCAGTTTCCCTTGCGCCCACAGGCCGCCCGTGGTGTCCACAAAGGACTTCAGTTGCGCGGCGGGCCCGCCGAACCGGGTCGGGCTGCCGAGCGCGAGCCCGTCCGCCCACTCGAGATCGGCCAGCGAGGCGAGTTCGTGGTGCGGCCCGTCGTCAATCCAGGCCTGCCACCGCCGATTGCTCGCGATCGCTTCCGGCGGCGCGGTCTCGGCCACGGTGCGAACGCGTACCTCCGCCCCGATTTCGCCTGCCCCTTCGGCAAGCGCGCTGGCGAGGGCGGCGGTGTTGCCGGTAGCGCTGTAGTAGACGACCAGAATGCGGGTGCTCACACTTCGCGACCCTAGCCGGGCACGCTGGCGTGTCCCACGATCCGGACTCAGCGCTGGGGCTTCCAGGGGCTGACCGTGTCGGTCGGCCGGGTCGGGTCGTAGAAGCGGGGCCGGATGGGTTCGTGGCGGCGCAAGGGGACCAGGCCGTCGGTGATGGCCTGCATGATCTTGGCGTGCGCGCGAACGCCCGCGCCCGGCCGCTCCGGCTCGACGTCGGACAGGTCCACCGGAGTCCCGAAATGCACTTTGAACCGAGGCCGCCGCAACGGCGCGCTCAACCCGGATTTCGCCAGCGGCAGCAGATCCGCGGGCCCGTTGACGGTCTCCGTGCCCCAGTACACGGCCTCGTGCGCGCCCCACTGGCTGATCGGAATCACCGGCACCCCCGCCGCGAGCGCGAGCCGCGCCGCCCCCGTCTTGCCGCGCTCCGGCCACAGCCCCGGATCGTGACTGATCCGCCCCTCCGGATACACGACGATCGGCTCGCGCGTAGTCCGCAATGCCTCCGCCGCCTCCGCGAACTGCCCGATCGCCGTCGCCGCCTTCGCCCGGTCCACGCGCAAATGCCCGCTGACTTTGAGCGCCGGGCCGATCACCGGAGCGTCGAGAATCCCGCCGGCGAGCATGAACCGGGGATTGATGCCGATCCGCTTGCAGGCCGCCATGAGCACGAAGGCGTCGAACACGCCGATGTGATTGGCCGTCATGAGCAGCGGCTTGCCCCGGAGCTCCCTCGGCACTGAGCCGGTCACGGTGAGCCGCCCGACGAGGTTCACCAGCCCCCGGTCGATGTTGAGCATCGTCCGCCAGATCGCGGGGGCACGGCGCGGAGCCTCGTCCTGTTGCAGCGCGAACATGAGCAGAGCATTTCACGGGTGAATCCACCTGGGACAACGCGGTTCTCGCTGAGGCGGGGGCGGTGGGGGCTCGGGAGGCTGTCGTGGCTGCTCAGGACGTCTCTGGCCGCCGGAGGTGCTTGACCGCTGGAGCTTGCTTGGAGCGGTGGTCAGTAGTTCCACTCCCAGCCGAGGCTGCCGTTCAGGAATCCGTTGCCGGCCGTTGAGAACGTCGTTGTCGAAGGCGTAGATGTCGGACTGGTCGCCATCGGCAGCGGGCATCTGGACAGTGAAGTCGAGCACCAGCGTGTGCATGCCGGGCTTGCGCGTTCTGGCCCACGGACTTCTTCAAGTAGGAGTCCGCCGCCAACGCACTGGTGGTCGGTGCCGCCGCGACGCTCGCTGGCGCGGAAGAGCCGGTCGGCGGGGACGCTGGACTAGAAGTCGCTGGAGCGGCGGATCCTGGAGCGGCCGCGTTGTTGCCGCTGTTCGGCATGAATGTCCGAAAGAGGCGCAGACGACGAACGCGGGGGCGGCGATTAAGCGCTTGTCCCAGGTCAGGAAGCCTCAACCGGACGCGACTCGGTGGATTCCGCGTACCCGGTGTCCAACCAGCGACTGCAGCCCCCGATAGTCGCCCCGTCGTCCTCGACATCCCGGGTCTGCAGCAGCATCCCGGTCTCCGGATCGAACACCAGTTGCCGCGTAGGAGCGAACGCCGAATCCGGAACGCTCACGACAACCCCCGGCAGGTCCGCGTCCTCCACAACCAGCCCCGGCCGCTCGGCCAGCCACAGCAGCAACGACCGCTGCAACTGCGGCGGCACCACCTGCACCAGCCAAACCGTGCTGAAAGCCTTGGCCGCTCCAGCAGGACTCATCCGGCGACTCATCGCAGCAGTCACCGACGAGAGATCCGTCGCGACCAGAAAGTCCCCCATCAGTCCGCCGGGCGGGAAATAGCCGCTGGGCCGGACGACCGCGCTGCCCTGCGTAATCAGCGACCGTCCGGAACCGTCCGCGGCGATCCAGTCCTCGCGGTCGAAGAACTCAGTGCTGGCCGACAGAATCTGCCCAGCGGTAGTCCGGTCGGTGTGCTGATGCCACCCGGACGTCCGGCGGTAGTGGTACCGCCCCGTACCCCGAGGTGCAGCGGCGAAAGCGGTCCGGTCGGCAAGCGCGCGCACGACCTCGGCAGGGCTCGGCATCAAGGGACCTCGGCTTCCGGGGAATGGCGAGGGACCCCGCCGATGCTTCCACAAGATCCACTGTGACTTAGAGACGATTGTTTCGGGTGCGCTGCGAGTGGCACATGTGACTATCGGTCCTCGCCCGTTACCGTGGAGGCATGGCTGGGTCGGCGACGAGGAAGCGGAGCACGGCGGGAAGCGGCGGGAAGGCACCGGCGCGTAGTTCGCGTACTCCGGCGAAGTCTCGGACGGCTGCCTCGAGCAGGTCGTCCAAAGGCTCGGCCAGGGGCAGGAGCAGCTCCCGGCCGCGGACGTCCAGTGCCCGGCGGCCAGCCCCCCGGCGCAAGAACGGCGCGTTCGGGCGGGGTGTGCGCAGCACCTGGAACCTCGCCGCCAAGGGAATCGGCTCGCTGGCCCGGACCGTGGGGCGCACGCGGGAACTCGAAGCGGAACACCGTCGTGACGGGCTTGCTCTCGGGCTGATCGCGCTGGCCATCGTCGCCGCGGTCGGGGTCTGGTGGCGGGCTGCCGGGCCGATCGGGGCGGGTGTCGAGATCGCCACCCGGACAGTGCTCGGCGCAGGGGCGGTGACGCTGCCGCTGGTGCTGCTCGTGGTCGCCGTCGCGTTGATGCGGTCCGAGCCGCAGCCGGAAACGCGGCCGCGGATGGTCATCGGCACCGTGCTGGTCGTGTTGTCCGTGCTCGGGATGCTGCACATCTTCACCGCGCTCCCGGACACCAACGACGGCCGGATGTACGCGGGCGGCATCCTCGGCGCGTTCTCCGGCGGGCTGCTCACCAAGGGCGTCACCACCTGGGTCGCGGTGCCGCTGCTGATTCTCGCGCTGCTGTTCGGCGTGCTCGTGTTCACCGGCACGCCGGTCCGCGACATCCCGCACCGCCTGCGTACCTGGGGCCTCGACGAGCAGGAGCTGGCCGAGTACGAGGGCGGCGGCCAGCACGAAGACGAGCACGACAACGAAGAACCCGAGGCCGACCCGAAGTCCGTCCGGCTGCGGAAGCCGTCGCGGCGGCGGCAGGCCAGCGCCGACAAGGACGGCGAGCAGCTCGACATCGACGCCGCGCTCGCCGAGCCCGCCACGCCGATCCGGCCGCCGAAGCCGGTCGCGCCGCCCGCCGAGGTGCCGGAGAAGAAGCCGAAGAAGGCCCCGGAACCCGCGCTGTCGGTCACGCGCACGGTCGAGGGCGACTACGCGCTCCCGCCGCCGGACCTGCTGAAGCTCGGCGACGCGCCGAAGTCCCGCAGCAAGGCCAACGACCAGATGATCGAGGCGATCACCGGCGTCCTCGACCAGTTCAACGTCGACGCGCAGGTCACCGGCTTCACCCGGGGCCCGACGGTCACCCGGTACGAGGTCGAGCTCGGCCCGGGCGTGAAGGTCGAGAAGATCACCGCGCTGACCAAGAACATCGCCTACGCGGTGGCCACCGACAACGTCCGGCTGCTCGCGCCGATCCCGGGCAAGTCCGCGGTCGGCATCGAGGTGCCCAACTCCGACCGCGAGATGGTGCGCCTCGGCGACGTGCTGCGCGCGCCGACCACGGTCAAGGACAACCACCCGATGCTGATCGGGCTCGGCAAGGACATCGAGGGCGAGTTCGTCACGGCGAACCTCACGAAGATGCCGCACCTGCTGGTGGCCGGTTCCACCGGTTCCGGCAAGTCGAGCTTCGTGAACTCGATGCTGGTGTCGCTGCTGGCCCGCGCGACGCCCGCCGAATGCCGGATGATCCTGATCGACCCGAAGATGGTCGAGCTGACCCCGTACGAGGGCATCCCGCACCTGATCACGCCCATCATCACGCAGCCGAAGAAAGCCGCCGCCGCGCTGGCCTGGCTCGTCGAGGAGATGGAGCAGCGCTACCAGGACATGCAGGCCAACCGGGTCCGCCACATCGACGACTTCAACTCCAAGGTGCGCTCCGGCGACATCACCGCGCCGCCGGGCAGCGAACGCGAGTACCAGCCGTACCCGTACATCATGGCGATCGTCGACGAGCTGGCCGACCTGATGATGACCGCCCCGCGCGACGTCGAGGACGCCATCGTCCGGATCACCCAGAAGGCCCGCGCCGCGGGCATCCACCTGGTGCTCGCGACGCAGCGGCCCTCGGTCGACGTCGTCACCGGCCTGATCAAGACGAACGTGCCCTCGCGGCTCGCGTTCGCCACGTCGTCGCTCACCGACTCGCGGGTCATCCTCGACCAGCCGGGCGCGGAGAAGCTGATCGGCATGGGCGACGCGCTCTACCTGCCGATGGGGGCCGGGAAACCGGTCCGCATCCAGGGCGCGTTCGTCGGCGACGAAGAAATCGCCGCGGTCGTCAACTTCGCCAAGGAACAGGCGCAGCCGGACTACAACGAGGGCGTCACCAGCGCCAAGGCGGGCGAGAAGAAGGAAATCGACCCGGACATCGGCGACGACCTCGACGTCCTGCTG
The DNA here is from genome assembly GCF_042754125.1 of Amycolatopsis sp. NPDC059235. Classification (NCBI taxonomy): domain Bacteria; kingdom Bacillati; phylum Actinomycetota; class Actinomycetes; order Pseudonocardiales; family Pseudonocardiaceae; genus Amycolatopsis; species Amycolatopsis sp. NPDC059235. The sequence continues at coordinate 16,444 of NZ_JBHZAG010000039.1, read as the reverse complement.
CAGGCCGCCGAACTCATCGTCACGTCGCAGTTCGGGTCCACCTCGATGCTGCAGCGCAAGCTCCGCGTCGGGTTCGCCAAGGCCGGACGGCTGATGGACCTGCTGGAAAGCCGCGGCATCGTCGGCCCGTCGGAGGGTTCGAAGGCCCGCGACGTGCTGATCAAGCCCGACGAGCTGGAGTCGGTGCTGTTCATGATCCGCGGCGGCTCCGACGCGGGCGGGTCGCCCGCCGGCGGCGAGGACGAAGACTTCTGAGCCGCGCGTGCAACCTGGCAGTGCCCCGGTCTCGTCCCCTGGGCATGGACCTCAAGAAGCTCGCACTGGGTATCGGGACGGCCGCCGCGCTGGCCGGGTGCGCGGGCGGCACGGTCGCCGTCGCGCAGACGCCGTCGCGACCGCCTGCCGCCGAACTGGGCGGGAACGTGGCGCTCACGCCCGGCCAGGAGGTGCAGGTTTCCGGCCGTGACTTGACGGTGCGCTACCGCCAGCTGGTCTCGGATTCGCGCTGCAAGCCGGGCAGGCAGTGCTTCGTGGCGGGGGAGGCGGTAGTGGCGCTGGTCCTGACCGAGCCGGGGCGCGGCGAGCACACGTCCGTCCAGCTGCACACCGGCCGCCAGGGCCCGGACGCGACGTCTTTCGCGGGCACGACGGTGAAGCTCGAGGCGGTGGACGGGTCGGGGAACCGGATTCTCGTCCGGTTCTCGTGAGCGCTCAGAACTCCAGCAGCATGCGCGAGTTCCCCAGCGTGTTCGGCTTGACGTAGGGCAGGTCGAGGAATTCCGCGACGCCGGGGTCGAGCGAGCGCCGCATCTCCGCGTACACCTCGTGCGACACCGGGGCGCCGTCGATCTCGACGAACCCGTGCCCGGAGAAGAACGACGTCTCGAACGTGAGCACGAACAGCCGCTTCAGCCCCAGCTCACGGGCCTCTTCGACGAGCCTGCCGACCAGCGCGCGCCCGATCCCGCGGCCGCGCGCCGCTTTGTCGACCACCACGGTGCGCAGTTCGCCGATGTCCTCCCACAGCACGTGCAGCGCGGCGGCGCCCAGCACGTCCTCGGTGCCGTTCTCGTCGTCGATCGCGACCCAGAACTCCTGCACCGCCTCGTAAAGCGTGACCAGATCCTTCTCGAGGAGCACGCGGCCCGCGTCGGAGTCGACGAGGGCCTTGATCTTGCGGACGTCGGCGATCCGCGCGCGGCGGACGGACGGAGGGCGGGAATCGGGCACCCGGTCAAGATAACTACCGCGAGGACCGGGTGCGCCGAGCGGCTCCATCGGGGGACCCCGGATGCGTGACGGCGCGCGCCGTCACGTATAGCTAGTGAGCGCACATGACCAGTAGTCGGCGGCTTTCGGCCTGCTACCGGCCCTCGGGAGGAACCTGCATGTCCGGCAGTACCGTGGTGGCCCCGGAACGTCCAGGCAACCCTCCCGCCGGGCCGAGCGCGCAAGCCCGGTTCCGGCCTGAGCTGCAGGGAGTGCGGGCGCTGGCCTCGGTGCTGGTCGTGGTCTACCACGTGTGGTTCGACCGGATCTCCGGCGGCGTCGACGTGTTCTTCCTGGTCTCCGGGTTCCTCATCACCGGCCAGCTCTACCGGGCGCTGCTGCGCGGCCGGATCGAGCTGCGCGCCACCTGGGGCCGGATGATCAAGCGGCTCTTCCCGGCCGCGATGACCGTGCTGCTGACCGTCGTGGTCGTGTCGCAGCTGCTGCTGCCGCAGGACCGCTGGTTCCAGACCATCCGCGAGGTCGTCGCGTCGGCGCTGTTCTACGAGAACTGGCAGCTCGCGGCCGATTCGGTGGATTACTTCGCCCAGCACAACAGCGCGAGCCTGGTGCAGCACTTCTGGTCGCTGTCCATCCAGGGCCAGTTCTACCTGGTGTGGCCGCTGCTGTTCGTCGGGCTCGGCCTGCTCGTGCGCCGGCTCGGCTGGTCGCTGCGCGGCACGGTGAACCTGCTGCTGATCGTCCTGTTCGCCGCCTCGCTCGCGTACTCGGTCTACCTCACCAAGGCCGACCAGCCGCTGGCCTACTTCCACGGCCTCACCCGGGTGTGGGAATTCGCGCTGGGCGGCCTGATGGCGATGTTCCTCGACCAGGTCACGCTGCCGCGGCTGCTGCGCATCGTGCTCGGCTGGGTCGGCGTCGCGGGGCTGGTTCTGTGCGGGGTCCTGCTCGAGGTCGACAGCGTGTTCCCCGGCTGGATCGCGCTGTGGCCGACCGTCTCGGCGGGCCTGGTGCTGGTGGCCGGGCAGACCGGCAGCGTGCTCGGCGCGGACCGCTGGCTCAGCTCGAAATTCCTCGGCTACGTCGGCAACCTCAGCTTCTCGCTGTACCTGTGGCACTGGCCGGTGCTGGTCTTCTATCTGATCATCCGCGACCGGCCGGCGGTCGGCCTGCTCGGCGGCACGTTCGTCGTCGGCGTGTCGTTCCTGCTCTCGATCCTGACCTACCACCTGATCGAGAACCCGATCCGGCTGTCGAAGATCGGCACCGCGAAACACTGGGGCGCCTACCGGTTCGGCGTGCTCGCGCTGGCCCCGGTGCTCGTCGCGAGCGGCGTCTGGCAGGGCGTGAGCAGCGCGCGGGCCAACTACGAGATCGCCATCGGCGACCCGGACCACCCGGGCGCGGTCGCGCACGCGCAAGGCTTCGTCTACCGCGGCGCGCCGTCGCCGTCGATCGTGCCGCCGACGGTGAAGCTCGCCGACGACTGGGCCCGCATTTCGCCGGACCAGTGCGCGAAGTCGCCGCGCAACAAGGACCTGGAGATCTGCACGGAGGGCCCGGAAGGGCCGCCGACCAAGCGGATCGTGCTCGTCGGCGACTCGCACATCCAGCAGTACCTCGCCGCCTTCCGGCCCGCGGTCGTCTCCGACGGCTGGCAGGTCACGACCATGCTGAAGGGCGCGTGCCCGTACTCGTCGGGCTCCGAGCTGATGCCGGGGGACAAGGGCTGCATCGACTGGAACAAGGCCGCCACCGACGAACTGCTCGACACCCGCCCGGACGCGGTCGTCATGCTCGGCACGGTCAACTCCAAACCGGGGCCGAACGAGTCGACGCCGAAGGGCTTCGTCGACGTCTGGTCCGCGTTGAACGACGCGAACATCCCGGTCGTGGCCGTGCGCGACAACCCGCGTTACGCGTTCAACATGGCCAGCTGCGTCGCGCAGAAGAGCCCGACCGACGCGTCGTGCTCGGTGCCCCGTCCCGCCGCGGTGGCCCCGGCGCCGTCGTGGGAGCGGGTCGAGGACATCCCGGACAACGTGTCGTTCCTGGACTTCACCGACTACTACTGCGACCAGAAGCGCTGCCGCGCGGTGGTCGGGAACGTGCTCGTCTACATGGACGACAACCACCCGTCCGCGACCTTCAACACGACACTCGCGCCGATCGCGGTCAAACAGCTGAAACAAGCTCTGCAGTGGTGATCGCGCGCGAGGGGCGAACGCGCGACTTTGGCGACTAGCCGTCGCGGAGCGTCCCGGGTTGGGCACAATGGGGCGGCGGCGGGCTTGCCGCACGGGCACCTGAGGGGGAGCTGGTTTTTTTGACGCGCGCAGGGTGGGACGCATTCCAGGCCGCACAGTCCGAGGCGGCGGCGGGCCGGACGGCCGCGCTGACCGGCCCGGACGGCGTCGGATGGCTGCTCGTCCCCGGCCAGGCGTGGCAGCGGCGGCTGCCGGACGGGAACTGGCAGTACACGCAGCCCCCGTCGGATCCCGGCTACCGCGGCGCCGCCCGGCTCGTGCCGCCGCCGGGCACTCCCGCTCCCGGCGTGCCCGCCCCGGGCGGTTACGGCGCGCCGCAGCAGTACCCGGGCGGCCAGCAGGGCTACCCGGGCCAGGGCGGCGGCGGAGGCCCCCGGCCGCCGTACCCCGGCCAGCAGGGCAACCCGGGCGGATTCGCCGGACCGCAGGGCAATCCAGGCTATGCCGGTCCGCCCTCGCCGCAGGGGAATCCCGGCGGTTACCCCGGGCTGCAGGGCACTCCGGGCGGCTATCCCACACCGCAGGGCAACCCGGGCGGGTTCTCCGGACCGCCTGCGCCGCAAGGGAATCCGGGCGGCTACAACGGCCCGCCCTCGCCTCCGCAGGGCTACCGCCCGCCGCAGCCCGGGTTCCCGCCCGCGCCGCAGGGCGGCCCGTGGTCCGGCCAGGTACCGGCGCAGCCGCCGCCCGCCGCGCCCGCGCCTTCCGGACCGCAGCCGCCCGCCGCGCCCTCGGGGCCGCTGCCGGTCGCCCCGCCGCCGGTCCCCGCGAGCGCCCCGGCGCCGAATCCCGCCCAGCCGCCGCAGATCCGGGTGGAGAGCCTGGGCCAGACCGGGATGTTCGTCGCCGGGACCGAGTCGATGGCCGAGTTCGTCGCGCGCGCCACCCGCGTCGTCGCCTGGGCGGACGCCACCCGGCACGGCACCGCGAACGGCCCCGGCGAGCCGCCGCCGCCCGAACCGGAGCGGCCGGGTTCGGACGGCTCCGGCAACAACGTGCTCGGCGACATGGCGCGGCACAGCCGGTCGGTCACGCTCGACCTGCTGGCCGCGGGCAACCGGATGTGGCAGCGCAAGGAGCAGTCCCGCTACGAAAAGGCGTACGAGGAATGGCAAACCGCCTACGCCGAGTGGGAGAAGCGCGAAGCGGCCCGGATGACGGCGGGCACCAAACAGCCGAACCCGTTCATCCTGCTGGTGGGGGAGGCGAACACCGGCCAGCGCCGGTTCACCCGGGCGATGAAGGCGTCGCTGACCGAGGCTGAAGTCGGGTTCGACACCGCCGAGTTCTTCGACTGCGCCGCGCTGCTCGCCGAGTACGCCGACGACCCGGTCGAGCGCTCGGTGCCCGCGACGATCAACGACATCGAGAACGGCGGCTCCGCGCTGCTGCTGGCCGAGCGCGTCGACGCCCTCTTCGAGAAGGACCTCGCCGCGACGGTCCGCATGCTGCGCAATTACGCCCGCGACCAGGACAGCTGCCGCCTGATCATCCTGGACGGCACCGAAAAGGTGCTCGAACAGCTCAGCACCGAGGCCCCCGACCTGGTGCAGACCATGCTGCAGTACCGGCTGCCCCGGTTCGACCGGCCCGCGGAAGCCGCCGCGCTGCTGGACGTCCTCGCCCGGGAACGCTCGTTCGGCCTGCCGGGCGACGTCCGCGATCGGCTCGCCGCGCTGGCCAAGGAACCCAGCGCCCGCACGGTGGAAGCGCTGCTGGACGCGGCCTCGCGGCAGGCGATCAGCCGCGGCGCGACGCCGGGCAGCCGGATCGAAATCGGCCATCCGGACATCGAGCCGCTCGTGGCCGCGGCGGGACAGCGCGGCGGATCCTCGATCGAGGAGCTGCTCGCCGAGCTGGACGGGATGATCGGCCTCGACGCGGTCAAGGAGCGGGTCCGCTCGCTGACGTCGGAGATGACGATCGACGCGCGGCGCCGGGAAGCGGGCATGAAGGTCGCCGTGCGCAGCCGTCACCTGCTGCTGACCGGGAATCCGGGCACGGCGAAGACGACGGTCGCCCGGCTGCTCGGCAAGATCTACCGGGCGCTCGGCGCGCTGCCCAAGGGCCACGTCGTCGAGGTGACCCGCACCGACCTGGTCGGCGAGTACGTGGGCCAGACCTCGCTGAAGACCCGCGCGGCGGTCCAGCGGGCCGTCGGTGGCGTGCTGTTCCTCGACGAGGCGTACAACCTGGTCAACGACAAGGACGACGACTTCGGCCGGGAAGCGGTCGCGGAATTGCTGGTGCAGATGGAAAACCACCGCGAGGACCTGGTGGTCTTCGCGGCCGGTTACCCCAAGGAGATGGACGCCTTCCTGGAATCCAACTCCGGCCTGCGCTCGCGGTTCGCCGGCACGATCGAATTCCCGGACTACTCCAACGACGAGCTGGCGCAGATCTTCCGCGCGATGGCGAAGGGCCAGGGCTACGAGCTGTCCGCGGACCTGCTCGCGGCGCTGCCGGAAGCGGTGCGGCGGATCCCGCGCGGCCGCGGCTTCGCGAACGGCCGGTCCGCGCGCGTGCTGCTGGAAGCGGCGATCGGCAAGCAGTCGACCCGGTTGACCACCGACGGCGGCGCGGACCTGGTCACGCTCGTCGCCGCCGACCTGCCCGGTCCCGGCGAGTCCGGCGTGGGCGCGGTGGACGATTCCGGACCGCGGCGCAGTCTCCCGGAGCTGCTGGCCGAGCTGGACGCGATGATCGGGCTCGACTCGGTGAAGCAGCGCGTGCGGTCGATGGTGGACGAAATGGCCGTCGACGCGCGGCGGCGGGACGCGGGCATGAAGGTCGCCGTCCGCAGTCGCCATCTGCTCTTCACCGGCAACCCCGGCACGGCGAAGACGACGGTGTCGCGGCTGGTCGGGCAGATCTACCGCGAGCTGGGCGTGCTTCCGTCCGGCCACCTGGTCGAGGTCGGCCGCGGCGATCTCGTCGCCGAGTTCACCGGTCAGACCGCGCCGAAGACCCGCGAGGTGTGCGAACGGGCCGCGGGCGGCGTGCTGTTCATCGACGAGGCGTACAACCTCGTGCGCGACGACAACGACGACTACGGCAAGGAAGCCGTCACCGAACTGCTGGTGCAGATGGAAAACCATCGCGAGGACCTGGTGGTCTTCGTCGCGGGCTATCCCAAGCAGATGGACGAGTTCCTCGAGTCCAACCCCGGGCTGCGGTCGCGGTTCTCCGGCCGGATCGAGTTCCCGGACTACTCCAACGACGAACTCGCCGGGATTTTCGCGGTGATGGCGAAGAGCCAGGGCTACGAGCTGTCCGCCGACCTTTCCGCGGCGCTGCCCGAGGCGATCCGCCGCATCCCGCGCGGCCGCGGGTTCGCGAACGGCCGGTCCGCGCGCGGCCTGCTCGAAGCCGCGATCAGCGGACAGTCCAGCCGCCTCGCCGCCGCGCCGGACACACCGTCGGATCAGCTGGCCGTCCTGGTGGCCGCGGACTTGCCGGGCGAAGCCGGGGTCGCGGTCAGCGACGACGCCGGACCGCGCCGGGGGCTGGACGACCTGCTGGCCGAACTCGACGGGATGATCGGCCTGGACGAGGTGAAGTCGCAGGTCCGCGCGCTGGTCGCGGAAACGCGGCTGGACGCGCGCCGCCGCAAGGCCGGGCTGCCGGTCGGGGCGCGCAGCAGGCACCTGGTGTTCACCGGCAACCCGGGCACGGCGAAGACGACCGTCGCGCGCCTGATGGGGCAGCTGTACCGCGAGCTGGGCGTGCTGCCGTCCGGGCACCTCGTGGAGGTCGCGCGGCCGGACCTGGTGGGCGAGTACATCGGCCAGACCGCGCCGAAAACCCGCGAGGTGTGCGAGCGGGCGATCGGCGGGCTGCTGTTCATCGACGAGGCGTACAACCTGGTCCAGACCTACTCCAACGGGACCGACTTCGGCAGCGAGGCGGTCGCGGAACTGCTGGTGCAGATGGAGAACCACCGCGAGGACCTGATCGTGATCGCGGCGGGCTACCCGGCGGACATGGACCGCTTCCTCGACGCCAACGCGGGCCTCCGGTCCCGCTTCGGCGCCACCGTGCACTTCGCCGACTACGACAACGCCCAGCTGGCCGCGATCTTCACCGCCATGGCGGGCAAACAGGGCTACCGTCTCGACGCCGGGCTCGCCGAAGCGCTGCCCGGATTCATGGCGGGCCTCGACCGCGGCACCGGGTTCGCGAATGGCCGTTCGGCCCGTGGCCTGCTCGAACGCGCGATCCGCGCGCAGGCGATGCGGCTGGCCGGCCCGGACGTCGACCTGGAAGCGCTCGACGACGCCGAGCTGACGCTGCTGACGGTTCCGGACGTGTCCACAGCGGAGTGACCCGCTCGGGTGCTCAAGCCCCGCAGGTCCGTGAAGGGCTCCTTGAGGGAATCTGATTCCCTCAAGGAGCCCTTCACGGACGGCGAACCCCGGCCGGAGGAGACCGTGTCACCGCACTGGGCGACGCCGTCGCGGGGCGGTCCGAATGCGACGGCTACCCTGAACGTCGTGCCTTCTCCAGCCGCTGATTCCGCTCGCGCCCGCCGTGTCTCCCTCGTGACCTTGGGCTGCGCCCGCAACGAGGTCGATTCCGAGGAGCTGGCGGGCCGGCTGGCCGCGGGCGGCTGGGAACTGGCCGCCGAACCGGAGGACTCCGACGTCGTCGTGGTCAACACGTGCGGGTTCGTCGAATCGGCCAAGAAGGACTCGGTCGACACGCTGCTCGCCGCGGCCGACACCGGCCGCAAGGTCGTCGCGGTCGGCTGCATGGCCGAGCGCTACGGCAACGAACTCGCCGACAGCCTGCCCGAGGCCGACGCCGTGCTCGGCTTCGACCACTACGCCGACCTGTCCTCGCGCCTGGACGACGTGGTCGCCGGCCGCGCGATCGCCGCGCACACCCCGTCCGACCGCCGCAAGCTGCTGCCGATCAGCCCGGTGCAGCGGCCCGCCGCGACGGCCGAGGTCGAGGTGCCCGGGCACGCGCAGCACGGCTGGGGCCCGCGCGTCCTGCGCACGCGGCTGGACGATTCCCCGGTCGCCGCGCTGAAGATCGCCTCCGGCTGCGACCGGCGCTGCTCGTTCTGCGCGATCCCGTCGTTCCGCGGGTCGTTCGTGTCCCGCCAGCCCGACGAGATCGTCGCCGAGGCGGCCTGGCTCGCCGAGAACGGCGCGAAGGAACTGTTCCTGGTCAGCGAGAACTCCACCTCGTACGGCAAGGACTTCGGCCGCGACGGCACCCGCGCGCTCGAACTCCTGCTGCCGCGCCTTGCCGAGATCGACGGCATCGAGCGCGTCCGCGTGTCCTACCTGCAGCCCGCCGAAACGCGGCCGCAGCTGGTGCAGGCCATCGCGACCACGCCGGGCGTCGCGGACTACTTCGACCTGTCCTTCCAGCACTCCAGCGAGCAGGTGCTGCGCCGGATGCGCCGGTTCGGGTCCACCGATTCCTTCCTCGCGCTCACCGAGCAAATCCGCGAGTACTCGCCCGAGGCGGGCATCCGCACCAACGTGATCGTCGGCTTCCCCGGCGAAACCGAGGACGACCTGGCCGAGCTGGAGCGGTTCCTCACCGGCGCCCGGCTCGACGCGGTCGGCGTGTTCGGCTACTCCGACGAGGACGGCACCGAGGCGGAGACCTTCGACGGCAAGCTCGACCCGGCCGTGGTCGCCGAGCGCGTCGCGCGCATCTCGGCGCTGGTCGAGGAGCTGACCGCGCAGCGCGCCGAGGACCGGATCGGCACCTTCGTGGACGTCCTGGTCGAGCACGACGGCACCGACGGCGACGACGCGGTCGGCCGCGCCGGGCACCAGGCCCCCGAGGTCGACGGCGAGTGCGTCATCCTCGAGGACGAGGACACCAAGCCGCTCGCGGTGGGCGACATCGTCCGCTGCGAGGTCGTCGACTCCGCCGGCGTCGACCTGGTCGTCCGCCCGGCGCCGGACGCCGGCCGGTGAGTGCCGCGCCCAGCGGGGCGGGCGAGGGCGTGCCCCGCGCCGCTTCCGAGGGCGGGGCACAGCTGCCCGAAGCCACCCCGGTCCCGACGCTGAACCTGGCGAACCTGCTCACCATCTCGCGGCTCGTCCTGGTCCCGCTGTTCGTCGTGGCGCTGTTCACCGGCCACGGCGAGGACACCACGTGGCGCGCGATCGCCACCGGGCTGTTCGCCATCGCGTCCGCGACCGACCAGGTCGACGGCTGGGTCGCCCGCCGCTACGGGCTCATCACCGACTTCGGCAAGATCGCCGACCCGATCGCGGACAAGGCGCTCATCGGCGCCGCGCTGATCGGGCTCAGCGCGCTGGGGGAGCTGGGCTGGTGGGTCACCATCGTGATCGCGGTGCGCGAGATCGGCGTGACGCTGCTGCGGTTCTGGGTGATCCGGCACGGCGTGATCCCGGCCAGCCGCGGCGGCAAGGCGAAGACGATGGCGCAGATCCTCGCGATCGTGACCTATCTGCTGCCGCTCCCGGCCGGAGCGGACCCGGTGCGCTGGGCGCTGATGGGGATCGCGGTGGCGCTGACGGTGATCACCGGCGTCGACTACCTGGTCCGCGCGATCCGGCTGCGCGCCGCGGGCCGGCGCGCGATGGGCACGTGATGACCGAAGCGCGCGAACTGGTCGCGACCCTCACCCGCCGGGGGGAAACCGTGGCGGCGGCGGAGTCGCTCACGGCCGGTCTCGTCTGCGCGACGCTCGCCCAGGTGCCGGGCGCGAGCGCGGTGCTGCGCGGCGGACTGGTGGTCTACGCCACAGAGCTGAAGGCCGCGCTCGCCGGCGTCGACAACCAGTTGCTGGCCGAACACGGAGCGGTGCACCCCGAGGTCGCCGCACAGCTGGCCAGGGGCGCGCGGGAGCGCTGCGGGGCGACCTGGGGTCTCGGCCTGACCGGTGTCGCGGGGCCGGATCCGCAGGACGGCGTGGCCCCGGGAACGGTGTACGTCGGGCTCAGCGGACCGGGCGTGAACACGGTGCGTGAACTGGCCGAGTCCGGTGACCGGGACACGATTCGGACCGCGTCGGTGCGCGCCGCGTTCGCGCTGCTCGGGGAACAACTAGACTGAAAACGGCGTTCGCCCTTGGCGTACGTACGTGTCAAGTCCTGCACTCGGGGCACCGCTCTGGGTAACGTAGGAGGCACCAGTTCGGGAAGGGAGGCGCGTGATGACCGTGCTGTTGCGCGAGGCGATCGGTGATCGGCTCCGTCATGCCCGCACCAACCAGCGTCGGACGCTGCGTGACATCTCCCGCGCCGCCCGGGTGAGCCTCGGCTACCTGTCCGAGGTCGAGCGCGGCCAGAAGGAAGCTTCCAGCGAGCTGCTGGCGTCCATTTGCGAGGCGCTGGAACTGCCGCTGGGCGAGCTGCTGCACAAGGTCGCCGCGGACGTTTCGGCCCTCGACAAGGTCGAGGTCGCACCGGTGGAAGAGGTGGAGACCGCACCGAGCCAGACGGTGCCCGACCGCGGCGAGGCCGGGTTCGAAGGCGGCCGCCTGGTGTCGGAGCTGATCGGCGACGACCTCTCCGACCTGCGGCTTCAGCCCGCTCCGCGGATGAACACGACGTTGCGGACCACGATCGGCGCGCCGAAGCTGGCGTCCACGATCGCGGCGTAACGCCCGCGCTGTTTCGCTGCACGGCCCCGGGGATCTCCCCGGGGCCGTCGGCGTGCGCGGGGTTCCCCTTCCGGGCCGGTCCCGACCGCCGGTCAGGGCTGACCCTGAATTCCCCCGGGGTCGCCTGGAACGGCGGAGGCCGACCTGACACGATGGAACCCAACGCCGGGGTCGGTACGTTGTGCGACTAGGGGAGCGACGCCCCGCCCCGAAGCAATCAGGGCCCGTGGGACGCAAGAAGGCAGGCGGAGGAGATGGCCAACCCGTTCGTGAAGTTCTGGAAGTACATGATGGCGGCGTTCTCGTCGAAGATCGACGAGCACGCCGACCCGAAGGTACAGATCCAGCAGGCCATCGAGGAGGCGCAGCGCAATCACCAGGCGCTGACGCAGCAGGCCGCCTCCGTGATCGGCAACCAGCGGCAGCTGGAGATGAAGCTCAACCGCCAGCTCGGCGAGGTCGAGAAGCTGCAGGCCTCGACGCGCCAGGCGCTCGTGCTGGCCGACGAGGCCCGCGGCAAGGGCGACGAGGCGAAGGCGACCCAGTTCGAGACCGCGGCGGAGAGCTTCGCCGCGCAGCTGGTCACCGCCGAGCAGAGCATCGAAGACCTCAAGACGCTGCACGACCAGTCGCTGCAGGCGGCCACGCAGGCCAAGCAGGCCGTCGAGCGCAACGCGACGATGCTGCAGCAGAAGCTGGCCGAGCGCACCAAGCTGCTCTCGCAGCTGGAGCAGGCGAAGATGCAGGAGCAGGTCTCCGCGTCGCTGAACCAGATGAGCCAGCTGGCCGCGCCGGGCAACACGCCGTCGCTGGAAGAGGTCCGGGACAAGATCGAGAAGCGCTACACCACCGCGCTGGGCTCGGCGGAGCTGGCGCAGAACTCGGTGCAGGGCCGCATGATGGAGGTCCAGGAGTCGGCCACGCAGATGGCGGGCCACTCGCGGCTGGAGCAGATCCGCGCGTCGATGCGCGGCGACTCGGTCGCCCAGGTCACCGACGGCGGAGCGGGCGCGGCCGCGGCCAAGCCGGCCGCCGCGTCGGGCGACATCCAGCGGGAGATCCAGGCCCGCGTGCAGGCCGAACAGGGCAAGAACCCGGCCTGACCGGCCGGGCACGAGCGGCGCAGGGGGTAGCGCGGATGGCCAAGCGGCGGGACTTCAGCGAGTTCAACGCCAAGCTCGAGAAGCACATCGAGCGGTTGCCCGACTACGCCCAGCGCGCTCAGGAAAAACTGCAGCGGTACTTCCCGCCGGCCGAGGAAGCCGGCGGGAAGCCGCAGCAGAGTCAGCGCGGTCCGGTCTCGCCGCCGCCGGTGCCGCGCCGCCCGTCGAGCGCGGCCGCGTCCGCGGCGTTCTCTTCGGTCGCCGGGCAGGTGCCCGCGGTCGCCGAGGTGCGGGCCAAATGGCAGCGCTGGAACGAACCGAGCGCGAAGCACCAGCGCCGGATCCGCCGCACCTCGCGCGTGCTCACGTTGTGGGTGCTGGTCACGATCCTGCTCGGGATCCTCACCGTGCTCACCGCCACCGGCCTGCTGGGCGGAGCGGTGGCCGGCCCGGAGATCGGGCAGGCGGTGTTCTCCGGTTTCGCGACGCTGGTGTTCGGCACGTTCAGCGTCCGCACCGGGATGCGGTTGCGAGAGCTGAAGAAGGTCGAACTTCCCGCCGCGCCCAGCGGCCCGCCGCCGCTGCCCGCCGCCGCTTCGGCCGCGCGCGAGCCGATGGAGCGGCTGGCCGAGTCCGAGGCTTCGCTGCGCGAACTCTTGAAGCAGCTTTCCGTGCCGACTTCGCTGGGCACCACCGCGGTTCCGGAAGTCTCGGTCGCCGACGCCCGCGCGACGGCCGACGAGGCCGCCCGTGCGCTGCGCGGCCTGGCCGACCGGATCCAGGCGATCGAACGGGGCCGCAATTCCGCGCCGGAACGCGAACGTTCGGCGTTGCAGGCCGCGGTGGCGAAACTGCGCGAACAGCTCGACGACGGAATCGAAGGCTACGGCGGCCTGGTCGCCGCGGCCGGTCGTGCGGTGGCGGCGAGCAGCGACGGGATGGTGACGTCGCGGGAGGCGCTGACGGACGCGACGGACCGGCTCGCGGGGTTGGCGCTGGCGTTGAAGGACCTGGGCTGACCAGCCTGGCCCGTTTGCCGGGTCGTGCGGCGCGATTCCGGGAATCGCCGCGGCTGGTCGAGCGGTGACGGCATGGTCACGTCGCGAGAGGCACTGACCGACACGACGGACCGGCTCACCGGGCTGGCGCTGACGGTGAAAACCAGCCTGCGCTGGCCATGTCGCCAGGGTCGTGTGGCGCGGTAATCCGCTGCGAAACGCCCGATCCAGGGGTGAATGTGGTCCGGGTGCCCAGCTTCGCGGCGACTCCGGGAATCGCCGCGGCCGGGCGGAAACGCCGTCCTGATGGCCGAGTTTGGGATTCCGGTCGGCGCAACCGGACAGTCCGGCCGCGACGGTGCGTGAGTTTCCCCCGCACACCGCAACAATCGCGTAATCCGATCCTGCTGGTGACGGAAACGTCTGCGGTTTAACGTTTTTCCCATGAGGTCGGTGTTGGCACCCGCCAGGCCCGGCGTCACGGGCTGAGGTTCGCGGCGCCGGACGTACACAGTGGACTCCTCCGATCCCGCCGAGGAAAGGACGCCCTCGTGACTACGCTCCCGCCGGAACCTGATCCTGTTCCCGTCCCCCCGCCCAGCTCGCACGAGCGGGTCCGCACCGCGTTCGAGCGGCTGGCGAAAGCCGACCGCCCCGGGCTCTGGGCTTCGGTGCGCACCATGGAGGAAGTGCTCGTCGAAGCGAAAACCGTCGACGAACGCGTTCACGCGGGCGAAGACCTCCCGCTGGCCGGAACCGTCTGCGCGGTCGACGCCGACGCCCCGCCCGAGCTCGCCCGCCTGACCGACGCCGGCGCGGTGGTCCTCGGAACCGCCGTCGCGGACCCGGAAAACGCGGCGGTGGGTCTCGAGATCGTCGACCTGGCACTGAATTCCTCCGCGCGAGAGATCGCCGCCCCGCCCGGGGTGCTCACCCTCAAACCGACGCCCGGACTGATCCCGGGAACGACCGTTTCGGTGTCCGCCCAGCGACTCACGACCGCCCAGCGAGCCGTCGCGGCGATGCTCGGCGGCCTGGACCCGGCTGCCCGCGAATGGCCAGCGGACGTCCGCCTCGGCACCGGAGAGCACCCGCGCCTCGGCATTCCCGCCGAAGCCAGTCTCCCGCTGCCCGCGAGGAGGGCGTTCGACGTCGCTGCTGCCTCTCTGGAGGCTTCCGGTGCAGTCTTGGTCCCGGTGGACGTCAGCGCGTTTTACGGGGCCGGAAACGCCCTTGGAGCCGGCTCGCTGCTGGCCGATCTGGACGCGCTGCTCCTCCCGACCGTCGGCGTTCTGGACTCGACCCTGAACGCCCTCGACCTGGCTGCGGTGACCGTGCCGGGCGACCGGCGGCCGTACGGGATCACGGTGGTGACGCGAGCGTTCGAGGACCAGATCGGCATCGACCTGGCTTCGGTGCTGACCGGGGAGCAGTCGCCGGATCCGTACCCGAGCGAGAGCGTCGACGTCGTGGTGTTCGGTGCGCACCTGTGCGGGCAGCCGCTGCACGACGAACTGCACGGGGCGCGGTTCGGCGGTCTGGTCCGGACTGCTGAGCGGTATCGGCTGGTGCTGCTCGACGGTGTCACGCCGCCGCAGCCCGGAGTGGTCTCCGGCTCGGCCGGCGTGGACGGCGAACGCTGGCGGTTGTCTCCGGCGGCGTTCGGCCGTTTCGCGGCCGGGTTGGCGGCGCCGTTCGTGGTGGGCCGGGTGGAGTTGGAGGACGGGAGTTCGCCGCTCGCGGTGCTGTGCGAACCAGCGGCCGCGGTTGGCGGGGAAGGTCTGGACCGGTACGCGTCCTGGCGGGGCTATCTGCGGTTCGTGAGCACTGGCGGGCCGCGGTTCCCCGGCTGAGGCGGACGGGCCCGAGTGCGCACAGTCGGACTCGGGCTCGCCCGACTGGCGACGAGCAGGCCGGGAAGGCCACACGTCTGGTTCTCCCGAGCGGGCGCTCGCCGGTGGAGGAGACCCGGTTTGTGTGCCTGAGCCCAGACTTCGCCGTCCGACCGTTGAGTCCAGGCCCCGCTACCGACCCGCCGCGAGCCCCCGGCCGACGCGGCGGACCAGGCCGGGGCCGTGCAGGGCGAAGCCGGTGTAGAGCTGGACGAGGCTCGCGCCGGCGTCGAGCATGCGCCGGGCGTCGTCCGGGCCGAGGATGCCGCCGACACCGATGATCGGCAGCTTGCCCTCGGTCTTTTCGTGGACGAAGCGCACGACTTCCGCCGAGCGTTCGGTCAGCGGGCGGCCGGAGAGACCGCCGGCTTCCGAGGCGAGCGCGGCTTCGGCGGGCGCGATGCCGGCGCGGGAGAGGGTGGTGTTGGTCGCGATGATGCCGGCTACGCCGTGGTCCAGGCAGACTTCGAGGAGTTCGGCGAGCGCGTCGTCGGTGAGATCGGGGGCGACTTTCACCAGCAGGGGCGTGTTGCCGCCCAGTTCAGTGCCGGTCTTGCGGAGTTCGGCGAGCAGCTCGGCGAGTGCGGATTTGTCTTGCAGCGCACGGAGGCCGGGGGTGTTCGGGGAGCTGACGTTGATCGCGAAGTAGTCGGCGAAGGGGTGCAGCGCGCGGAGGGAGTAGCGGTAGTCCTCGACGGCCTCGTCCAGCGGTGTCACCTTCGATTTGCCGATGCTGATTCCCAGCGGTACCGCGGGTTTTCCGTGCGCGGCGAGGCGGTCGGCCAGGGCTTGGGCTCCGTCGTTGTTGAAGCCCATGCGGTTGATGACCGCGTCGGTGGCGGGGAGGCTGAAGAGGCGGGGTTTGGGGTTGCCCGGCTGGGGGTGGCGGGTGACTGTGCCTACTTCGATGAAGCCGAAGCCCAGGGCCGGCCAGGCGTTGAGGGCTCGGCCGTTTTTGTCCATGCCTGCGGCTAGGCCGATTTTGTTGGGGAAGGTTAGGCCTAGGACTTCGGTGGGATCGTTCGTTCGGTACGCCTTCGAGATGGGGCGGAGGGCGGTTCCGGCTCGGCTCAGGAGGGTGACTGTGCGTTCGTGGACTACCTCGGGGTCGTGGTAGGCGAGCCGGTACATCGCTGGGCGGACGATCCTGTCGAAGAGCACGTTGCCCATGCTGCCGTATCGGGGGTGGGTTGGCTGGGGTGGCTTCGGTTCTTGTGGCGGGGGTCGCGTCCGGGGTTACTGCTCGTCGCCTGGCGGCGACATCGGTCCTTGGTTGCGTGGGGCACCCCGAAGCTTGATTGTGCTGACGGTCTGGGGGTGCTTGTCAAGGCGGGAAAGATGCCTTGACAAGCAC
>NZ_JBHZAG010000038.1:0-80797 GCF_042754125.1 Amycolatopsis sp. NPDC059235 | reverse complement strand
CCGCCACGCCGGTCCCGCACCAAACCCGGCCACCACAGCCAAAACACACCCGCTCAACCACACCCACCAGCAACAACCACGATGAAACAACCCCAATGTGGCATTGGGTGCATGGGACGCACCGAACGCCACATTGGGTGCGTCTAACGCACCCAACGCCACATTGGGGGCACCGCGGGTTCAGGCGAGTTCGTGGATCAGCGAGCGCATGGCCTGGTCAAGGGCCGGGACGTCCGCGGCCAGCCGGGACGAGACCAGCAGCTGGTGCTCCGCTGTCCGCAGCCAGACCCGGCCCGCGACCGGGATCTCCAGCACCGACAGCCGGAACGGCCGGGCTCGGCGGCCCAGCTCGACCTCGGTTTCGCGGACGAGTCGGCCCAGCCGTTCGCCGGCGAGGATTTGGCGGCGGTGGAAGCCGGACGAGACCGGACGGCGCGCGGCGGCGAAGTGTTCGGCGGCGGCCGGGGCGAAGTGCTGTGCCGCGAGGTCGATCGCCGAACCGTCGCCGGGAGCAGGGCTTTTCCGGCGGGTGCGGGCCGAACCGCGCTCGCGCAGGAAGGTCAGCAGGCCGTTCCACCACGGTTCCCACTGCGCCTGCACCGCCGCGCGGTCGAGGGCGGGCGGGACGTGCACCGGGACCGCGGGCTCCACCGGCGGCAGCAGCTGGCCGTCGGCGATCGAGAGCGCGAGGACGTCCCGGAGGAACAACGCCACGTCGACGTCGTGGTCGCTCCCCCAGTTCACCCGCCACGAGGTGGTGTCCTCCAGCCGCACGACATTCAGCCTACGCGTCGCGGGCGAGTTGTTTACTGTTCGCGAATCTGTTGCCAGATCAGGAAATAGGCGCGGTGCACGACGTGGGCCACGCGGCTTTGCGCCGGAGTCGCGCCGAACGACGCGAAAGAACGCCACCAGCCCGCGCGTTCCAGCGCGTGCGCCGCCAGCTCCGGGCGAGGCGCGCCGGGAAGGCCGAGCTGCGCGCCGATGTCGGCGTTGCTGCCGACCCGAAGCACCTCTTCCGCCAGGTCTTCCGGCATCTCGACCGCCCCCGACGCGACGAGCGTCAACGCCTCCAGCAACCGCAGCTGATGCGCTTCCGGACGGGCCAGCAGCACCTCGATCGCGTCGTGCACGCGCTGCCGTTCGCCCGGGTCGCCGGACGTGTGCGCGAGCGCGGTCACCGACGCCAGCGCGGCCGCGGCCTTGATCCCGTCCGCGCGGGCGGCGAAGACGATCGACAAGCGGCGGCGGACCGCGTCGAGTCCGGAGATGTCGAGAAGCTTGCGGCGCAACGCTCCCGCGGTGATCTCCGGTTCCGCGCGAATCGCCTCGACCGCGCAGCGGATTCCGAAGAGGTCGAGCTTTTCCAGCAGCCGCAACCGGATCCCGGTCGGGATGTCGCACTCCCAGCTGGTGAAGATGTCGGCCGCGATGAGCATCGTCTCGAGGATGTCGTCGTCGAGCGCGGCGAGCTGGCCGAGTGCCTCGGCATCGGCGGAGGTGAACCCGCCGGACTCGGCCGATTCGGCGATCAGGCCGATCACCGGAAGCACGTCCGCGACGCGCGGCTTCAGCGTCGAGGCCTGTTTCTCGGCGAGCAATTGCGCCGCCTTCCAAACGTCCCCGCCGGAGCCTTCGACAGATTCCGCGACGACCGTGTCCGCCTTGTTCAACACGGCGATCGCGTTGACCGGCCCCGCTTCCCGGCTCGCGGTCGCGGCGGTGAACGCGGCCAGCGCCTGCTGATCGTCCGCGCGCACGCCCTGGGTCACCACGTAGAGCACGGCCTCCGCGCCTGCGACGGCGTTGCGCGAGGTGTCGTCGAGGTCGTCGGAACCCTCGTCCTGCTCGGCCGCGCCCAGCAGCTGCTCGGTCCGCGACACCGACGCCGCGTCGAGCGAGCCGAGGCCCGGCGTGTCGATCACCGTCATGTCCTGCAGCACCGCGTTGGTCAAGTACGCCTCGAGGTGCGAGACCTCGGAGATGTCGACGCCGAGCTCAGCCGGGATCGACCCGTCCGCGGCGAAGGGCAGCACCTGCTTGCGGCCGTCGAGGAACACCACCTCGACCCGGTCGACGGTGCCGTACTGGAACCGCGTGACCAGCCGCGTGCACTCGCCGACGTCGGTGGGCGCGACGAGCCGCCCGATCAGCGCGTTGACCAGCGTCGACTTGCCCGATTTGATCCGCCCGGCGACGGCCACCTGCAGCGGCGCGCCCAGCCGGCGCAGCACCTCGGCGAACCCGGCGGCCGTGCGCGGGGACACCTGGGACCGCAGCCGGTGGCACAGCTCCGCCACCGACGCGGACAGTGGGCCGGCGAGCCGCCCCCGTTCCGCCGCTGCCGTCACCGCCCCGGCCCCCTTCCGGCTCGTTCGCTCCCCCGTGCGGGAATCGTCGCATGCCGGTCATCCTTCGGTCGCACCGAAGGTGCTACCCGCGACCGACGCGCCCGCCTGCCGCGGGACCTACTGTTGACTCGTGCGACGGCTCAGCCTCTGGATGCGTGCCCACCCGATGGTCGGGGACTCGCTGCTGGCGCTGTTTCTCGCCGCGTTCGACATCCTGGTGTTCGCCACCGGCGGCCTCGATCCGACGCTGCCCGGCCCGGAGTGGTACGTCGCGGTCCCGATCGACCTCGCCGTGGTCGCGCCGCTCGTCTTTCGCCGCAAACGGCCGGTGCTCGCCGCGTACATCGTGTACGTCATTTCGTTCGCGCACAGCGCACTGGACCTCGGGGTTTCCGGTCTGGCGGCGCTCGCGATCAGTCTCTATTCGGTCCAGGTCTACGTCGGGCGCAAGCAGGGATTGCTTTACGGCGGCGCGTTCGTGGTGGCCATGGTCGTCACCGCGATCGTCAAACCCGAGCCGTCGATGGCGGCCCAGCTGCTGTTCAGCGCCTTCACCATCGCCTTCTGCTGGCTGCTCGGCGAGTTCATGTACGCCCGCCGCGCCTACCAGCGCGAACTGGAGGCCCGGCTGCACCTGCTGGAAACCGAACGCGACCAGGCCGCGCGCATCGCGGTGGCCGAGGAGCGCGGCCGGATCGCCAGGGAACTGCACGACGTGGTGGCGCATTCGGTGAGCGTGATGGTCGTGCAGGCCGACGGCGCGGCGCTCGCCCTGAAGTCCAATCCGGAGCTGGCCGGCCGCGCGCTCGGGACGATCTCCGAAACCGGCCGCGGCGCGCTCGGCGAACTGCGCCGGCTGCTCGACGTGCTGCGCAACGACCACGGCGACGGCGAACCGCGGGTGCCGCAGCCGGACGCGACCGCGCTGGGCGACCTCGCCGAGCGGATGCGCGCCGCGGGCGTCCCGGTGGACCTCGTCCTCGGCGACGGGCTGGACGAACTGCCCGCCGGGGTGTCGCTCGGGATCTACCGGATCGTCCAGGAATCGCTCACCAACACGCTCAAGCACGCCGGTGCCGGGGCCAGCGCCGCGGTGCGGGTGCAGCGGACCGGCGACCAGGTCGAGGTACTCGTGCGCGATGACGGCGCCGGGCGAGCTCGGCGGCTGGAACAGGTCGGGGCGGGCGGAACTGGCGCGGCTGCGTCGGCTGGAGCGACTGGGGCAGCGGCTCGGCAACCGGCGCCGCGGCTGTCGGTCGCGGGCGGGAACGGGCTGATCGGGATGCGGGAGCGGGCGAACGTGTACGGCGGAACTCTGGAGGTGGGCCCCGCCGCCGGCGGTGGCTGGCAGGTGCGAGCGGTGCTGCCGGTTAGGTTGAACTCGTGATCCGAGTGGTGGTCGTCGACGACCAGGAACTGATGCGCGTCGGGTTCCGGATGGTGCTGGGCGCGCAGGCCGACATCGACGTGGTCGGGGAGGCCGGCGACGGCGCGCAAGCCGTGCGGATGGCCGCGGAACTGCGGCCCGACGTCGTGCTGATGGACGTGCGGATGCCGGTGCTCGACGGCGTCGAGGCGACGAAACAGATCGTCGCGGCCGGCACCGCGCGGGTGCTCGTGATGACCACCTTCGACCTCGACGAGTACGTCTACGCCGCACTGCAGGGCGGGGCGTCCGGCTTCCTGCTCAAGGACACCCAGCCGGACTACCTGGTGTCCGCGCTGCGTTCGGTGGCCGACGGCGACGCGGTGATGTCGCCCTCGGTCACGCGCCGGTTGCTCGACCGGTTCGTCGGCTCGGGCGGCGCGGAAATGCGCGATCCGGCCGAACTCGACGTGCTGACCGACCGCGAACGCGAAGTGCTCGTGCTGATCGCGAAAGGCATGTCGAACATCGAAATCGCCGAGACGTTGTTCCTTTCCGAGGCTACGGTGAAAACACACGTGGGACGGATCCTGTCGAAACTCGACCTGCGCGACCGGGTGCAGGCGGTCGTCCTCGCGTACGAAACCGGGCTCGCCCGGCCGGGGATCGGCTGAAGCGTCCATTTCGGACACTGTCCACACCGGACCCCGCTACGGATTTCGTAGCGGGGTTGTGGCGGATCGGGCAAAGTTCAGGGTCGGCTCAGGGACATCCCCCATCGCGCTCAACCTCACGACACGATTGAGTACTACTCAGGTCGGGTAGCCGGTTCGGTCCACGGGATGACGCGAAAACGGCCGAGCTGAGACAGGATGAATTCCGTCAGCACCGCCGTAGAGGGAGCAGGGGATGATCGAGGCAACAGGTCTCACCAAGCGTTACGGGAACACGCTCGCGGTGAACAACCTGTCGTTCAGCGTGGCAGCGGGGAAAGTCACCGGATTCCTCGGTCCGAACGGCGCGGGCAAGTCCACCACCATGCGCATGATCCTCGGCCTGGACAACCCCACCGGGGGCCAGGTCCGGATCGGCGGGAAGCTGTATCACGACCTGAAGGAACCGCTGCGCACGGTCGGCGCGCTGCTCGACGCGAAATGGGTGCACCCCAACCGCTCGGCCCGCGCGCACCTGCAGTGGATGGCCCGGTCCAACCGGATCCCGGCGGCGCGGGTGGACGAGGTGCTCGACACCGTCGGCCTCACCAGCGTCGCGGGCAAGCGGGCCGGCGGGTTCTCGCTCGGCATGTCGCAGCGGCTGGGGATCGCCGCCGCGCTGCTCGGCGACCCGGAGGTGCTGCTGTTCGACGAGCCGGTGAACGGCCTCGACCCGGAGGGCATCCTCTGGATCCGGAAGTTCATGCAGCGCCTCGCCGCCGAAGGCCGGACCGTGTTCGTGTCCAGCCACCTGCTTTCGGAGATGGCGCTCACCGCGACCGATCTCGTGGTCATCGGCAAGGGCCAGCTGATCGCGCAGTCCACCACTGAGGAATTCGTGGCGCGGGCCGCGGAGAACACCGTGAAGGTGCGCTCGCCGCAGCTTCCGGCGCTGCGCCAGCAGCTGATCTCCGCCAGCGCGCAGGTGACCGATTCCGGCGAAGCGCTCATCGTGTCCGGAATGGACAGTGCGAAGATCGGCGAGATCGCCGCTTCGGCGAACCTCGTGCTGCACGAGCTGAGCCCGCAGACCGGCTCGCTCGAGCAGGCCTTCATGCAGATCACCGGCGACTCCGTCGAGTACCACACCGGGCTCGAGGCAGAGGCGCAGCAGGCCGCGGCCATCCGCTGACCACACTCTCGTTGGGAAGAGAAACATCATGACTTTGCTCGCGGTCGAACGCATCAAGCTCTTCACCACCCGGTCGCCGTGGTGGTGCGCCCTCATCGCCGTCGTTCTCACCGTCGGCTTCGCCGCCCTCATGGCCACCGCGCTGCCGAGCGGGGAATCGATCACCGTCGCCAGCACCCAGGCCGGACACCAGTTCGGCATCGCGGTGATCATGGTGCTGGCGGCGCTTTCGGTGACCACCGAATACCGCTTCGGCACGATCCGCACCACGTTCCAGGCGGTGCCGCACCGAGGTTCGGTGCTCGTCGCCAAAGCCACCGTCGTCGCGCTGCTGTCGTTCGTGATCGGCGAGATCGCCGCCTTCGGCGCGTGGGCGCTCGGCTACGCGATCCGCCCGTCGGACTCGGTGGCGCTGAACACCTCCGCGGACTGGATCAACGTCGCGGGAGTCGGCGTCGTGTTCGCTTTCGCCGCGGTCATCGCGGTGGCGGTCGGCACGCTGATCCGGCACAGCGCCGGCGCGCTCTCGCTGCTGCTGATCTACGTGCTGGCGGTGGAAAGCCTCGTGCAGCTGATCCCGACGGTCGGCCCGAAGATCCACCAGTGGATGCCGTTCAACGTCGCGGAGCGCTTCCTCGGCGGTTCGGCTTCCTCGCGAGGGCCGGGCCTGCCGGACGCGGTGCTGTCGCAGTGGGGCTCGCTGGCCTACTTCGCCGGGGTGGCCGTGGTGCTGCTGGCCATCGCGGTCGGCGTCGCGAAGAAGCGCGACGCGTAAAGACCCACAGGGGCGTTCGGACGAGTCAGGCGGGGGCCGGGCCAGCCGAACAAGGGGAAAAAAGGGGAAAAGGGGAACAAGATCCGGGTCGCCTTTCGGGGGGCGGCCCGGATCTTTTCGTTTCGGTAGAGTTCGGGTCCACGAGAAGGGGGACGGCGTGCTCCAAGCGACTGGACTCACCAAGTCCTATGGCGACACCGTCGCGGTGCGGGACCTGACGTTCACCGCGGAAGCCGGTCGCGTCACCGGATTCCTCGGCCCGAACGGGGCGGGAAAATCCACCACGATGCGGCTGCTGCTCGGGCTCGACGCGCCCACCGCGGGCACCGCGCACATCGAGGGCAAGCCGTACCGGCAGCTGTCCGATCCGCTGCGCACGGTCGGCGCGCTGCTCGACGCGACGTGGCGGCACCCGGGTCGCTCCGCCCGCCAGCACCTGCGTTTCCTCGCCGCGACGAACGGGCTGCCGGACCGGCGCGCCGACGAGGTGCTGGACCTCGTCGGGCTGTCCGCGGTGGCGCGCAAGCGGGCGGGCACGTTCTCGCTCGGCATGCTGCAGCGGCTCGGGATCGCGTCCGCGCTGCTCGGCGACCCGCGCGTGCTGCTGTTCGACGAACCGGTGAACGGCCTCGACCCCGAGGGCGTGCACTGGGTGCGCCAGCTGCTGCACGGGCTCGCCGCGGAGGGCCGCACGGTGTTCGTGTCGAGCCACCTGCTGCCGGAGATGGAGCAGACCGCGCAGGATCTCGTGGTGATCGGCCGCGGCCAGCTCATCTATCAAGGCACCATGGCCGATTTCGTGGCCCGCGCCGGTTCGCGCGGGGTCCGGGTGCGCACGCCGCACGCCGACGCGCTGCGAAAAGCGCTCACCGAAGCGCGCGCGGTTTTCACCGAGGATTCCGGTGCGTTCCTCGTGTCCGAAATGGACAGTGACGCGATCGGCGAACTCGCCTACGCCGCGCGCGCCACGCTGCACGAGCTGAGCCCGCTGGCCGGTTCCCTCGAACACGCGTACCTCGAATTGACCGGCCAGGCGGCCGAATTCACCAGTGGAGGTGCGCGGTGAATCTGCTGCGGGCGGAACGGATCAAGCTTTTCAGCACTCGCGCGCCGTGGTGGTGCGCGCTGATCGCGGTGGCCGCGCCGATCGCGTTCACCGCGTTGTTCCTCGGGCTTTCCGGGGCGGAAATCACCGCGGACGTGAGCAACACCCAGCTCGCCACGAGCACCGGCCGCACGGTCGCGCTGGTGCTGGCGGTGCTCGCCGCGACCGCGGACTTCAGCTGGGGCACGCTGCGGTTGACTTTTCAAGCAGTGCCGACGCGGACGCCCGCGCTGCTCGCCAAGGGCGCCGTGGTGTTCACGGCCTGTGCGGTGCTGGGCCTGCTCGCCGGCGTCGGCTCGTGGGGAATGGCGCACCTCGTGCGGCCGGACGCCGACCTCGGCCTGCACTCCGGAGCGGACTGGCGGATCGTGTTCGGCCAGCTCCTGACGTTCGCGCTGACCGGGCTGCTCGGCGTCGGCGTCGGCCTGCTGCTGCGCAGTTCCGCGCTGACGCTGGCGATCGTGCTCGTGTGGACGCAGCTGGTCGAGGGCCTGGTGCTGCTGATTCCCAAGATCGGCAGCGATCTCTACCAGTGGATGCCGTTCTACGCCGCTTCGCAGTTCGCCGGTGGCGATTTCACCAGGACGACGCTGAAACTGTCGCCGCCTTTCGGCCCGTGGGGTTATCTCGCGTATTTCGCGGCGATCAGCGTGGTGTTGTTCGCCGCGGGCGTGGCGACCGCGAATCGGCGGGACGCCTGACCTGCACGTGCACATTCCCGATTGCGTGGCGGGCAATCGGATTAAATTCACGTAAACCGGTGTGGCTTCTCTCACAGGGAGCGGACATACTGTCGGAAAGCCACGGATATTCACAGCAGAGCCCCGTCTCAGCTCTCCGGAGGTGAACCGTGACGGTGGACGTTGATCAGGAACTCATTTCCCGCGACGCTGCGGTACCGACCCCCCGGCTCGAGCCGATGCTGGACCTCGAATGGTCCCAGGCGATCGAACTGCCCCGGTTCGCGCTGCCCGCGACCCGGCCCGCCGAGCTGCGTCAGGCGTGGGTGCACCGCGCCCCCGAGGACGCGGTGCTCGGGCTGTACCGCCGGACGAGCGGCACGGACGATGCACTGCCCGCACCCTGGTGGCTGCGCGCGGTCGCGAGCGGGCGGCTCGAATCGCGCGAACTCGGCTTCCGCATCGAAGACCGGGTGGCGCAGCTGCTCGGCAAGCGGATGGGCTGGGAGTTCGTGCCGTGGGCGGCCGACGGCGAATCCGGGTACTGGGAGTTCATGCCGTCCGAACGCGGCAAGTCCGGTCATTCCATCCCGACGACGGTGCTGAACACCGACCGGCACGACGGCTGGATCGACGTGCTGCCCGCGCATTCCGCCCGCGCCCCGGAGCCGGTGGCGGTCGCCGGACTGGCCGGGTTGCGCTCCCGGCTCGGGGAGTTCGAAGCGGTCCGCTGACCCGCCCGTATGTTGTCCGGGTGGAAAACGAGGACCAGCCACGGCTGCGCAGCGTGGTCAGCTACGTCAAACGCGGCGGACGGATGACCGTCGGCCAGCAGCGAGCTTGGGAAGAACACTGGCCGCGGCTCGGCCGGACGGTCTCGGAGCTGCCTGCCGGGCCGGTCGACTTCACGGCCTGGTTCGGCCGGGAAGCGCCGGTCATGCTGGAGATCGGCTCCGGCATGGGCGAGACGACCTCGCAGCTGGCCGCCGCCGCGCCGGAGCTGAACTATGTCGCCGCCGAGGTGTACGACCCCGGGCTTGGGCAGTTGATGCTGCGCGCGGAAAAGCTCGGCGTGACAAACCTGCGGCTGATGCACGGCGACGCGGTGGTCCTGCTGACGTCGCACGTCGAGCCCGGCACGCTGTCCGGCGTGCGGTTGTTCTTCCCGGACCCGTGGCCGAAGAAGCGCCACCACAAGCGGCGGATCGTGCAGCCGGAGTTCGTGGCGTTGATCGCCTCTCGGCTGGCTCCTGGTGGGACGTTCCACATGGCAACGGACTGGGAGCACTACGCGGAGCAGATGCTCGAGGTGTGCTCGGCGGAGCCTGCGTTGCGGAACCGGTATGCGGATGAGCCAGGTGGCTGGGCGCCGCGGCCGGAGTGGCGGCCGGTGACGAAGTTCGAACAGCGCGCGGACCGGGAGGGGCGGGTTTCGCACGACTTGATCTTCGAGAAGCGCTGATCTTGGGCTTGAGCGCCACAGTGGCATTGGGTGCGTGAGATGCACCCAATGTGGCGTTCGGTGCGTTGAGCGCACCCAACGTGGCATTGGGGGCAGGTTGGCCGAGCAGCCAGGGCTGGTGGAGTGAGCCGCGTTGGCGAATGGAGTGGGCCGCGTTGGCGAAGCGATCGAGATCGGCGAAGCAGACCGGGCTGACGAAGCAGCGAAGCGGGCCACGCTGGGCGAAGGAGCGAAACAGGCGAGGCGGGCCGCGTCGGCGAAGAAGCCGGGGCTGGGTGAAAAGCCGCGCGGCTCGCGAAGCAGCCGAAGCTAGCAAGGCTGGCGTAGTCGGGCGAAGCGAGCAGTCCTGACGAAGCGAGCGAAGTGACGAAGGGCCGTTGCCGGGTTCCCATCCCCGGCAACGGCCCTTCGTTCCCTTCACCCCCGGTGCCGCCCCTCCCCCGACGAGGGGCGGCCGCCAGCTATTCGTCGGCCAGTGGTTCCGCCTGAACCCGCTTCAGCGCGGGCGTGCAGACCGACGCGCCGAGCAGTGCGACCCCGATTCCGAGCACCACCGGTGCGGCGATCCACGGGCTGAACACGACCGACCCCCGTTCCATCGTTGCCATGAACAGCCCGAGGCCCACCACGACGCCGGTCACGCCCGCACCGATGGTCGCGACAAGGGCAGGCAGCGCGGCTTCCATTCGCAACGCCCGGGACAGCACCCGCACCGGGGTGCCCGCTGCCATCAGGGCGCCGAACGTCCGGCGGCGGTCCATGACCGAGCCCGCGGTCGCGACGGCGGCGCTGCAGCCGGCGAGGATGCCCGCCGCGATCAAGCCGATGACGGTGACCCGGCGCAGGTCGCTGAGCTGCACTTGCTGTCCGTAGAGGTGCTGCTCGCGGCTGCCGATTTCCTCCCCGACCGCGTTCGGCACCAGCGCGGTCCGCACGGCCTCGCGGTTCGCCTCAGCGGTCGGCACGACCAGGGTGACCTGGCTCGGCTTGATGCCGGCCGGCACCGCGGACGGGTCGATCACGTATTCGCCGAAGCTGTTGTGCTTCTCCGGCTGATAGGTGCCCGTCTTGACCGCGCCGAGCGGGATGCCGGTGCTGTCGTCGCCGCCGAACCGCGCGACCCGCAGGTTGCCGGTGTCCAGCTGGTACGGCGTGTACAGCCCGACGCCGGGCTTGCAGTCCTGCTGCGTGATCCCGAGCCGGGTCAGCTTCGCGGCGTCGGCGCAGTTCATGACGTAGGCACGCTGCATCGACCGGTAGTTCCCCTCGCCCTGCATCACGTAGACGCTGGCCACCGGGACGACGCGTTCGGACGGTCCGGCCTTCGCGAGCGTCGCGTTGGTCCGCTCGGTCGCCTCGGGAGCCCGGTTCGCGGTGACGTCGACGTACAGCGCCGAGTCCACGTATTGGCGTCCGCCGCCGGCGAGGGATTCGATCGACGGCAGCAGGGTGAGCGCCATCGACCCGGTGAACACCGCGAGCACGATCCCCGCCGAAGCCCGGTAAGAACCCTTCGGATCATTGCGCAGCCGACGTCCGGCCAGCAGCGACGACGGGCGTCGCCAGGCCCGCACGAACGTGCCGCCGACCGCTGAGGTCACCCAAGGCCCGACCACCATCGCCGAACCGACCACCAGCAACAGGCCGAACAGCACCAGGTTGCTGCTGCCGCCGCCTCGCGCGCCGAAAACGGTGTAGAAGAAGAACAATCCGGCCGCGGGCAGCGCGAGCAATCGCCACCAGCGCAACGGTTTCACGGTATGCCCGCCGCTCGCGAACAGCGGCGTGCGCACCACCCGGCGCAGGCCGAGCACCCCGGCGAGCACGACAAGCACCGGGACCAGCAGCACGGCGAGCACGGTCAACCCCACCGGCAGCGCGAAGTCCGACGCCAGCCAGGTCCCGCCGTCCCACGGCACAAAGGTGGCCAAGCCGCGCAGCGCCGGGCTCAGCAGCAGGCCGAGCAGCGCGCCGACGCATGCGGACAATCCGGTTTCGGCGGCGACCATCGCAGTCACCTGACCCGGAGTCGCACCGGCCAAGCGGATAGCGGCGAGCCGTTGTTCGCGGCGGGCGGCGGTGAGCCGGGCCGACGACGCGACCAGCACCAGGCTCGGCACGAGCAACACGATGATGCCGACCCAGGACAACACCGTCAGCAGGCCGTCCGGATGTCCCTGTCCCCCGGGGAAGGCCGAGGCCGGGAACGCGTCCTGACCGGGCAGGTCCTTGTGCCCGTACGGCCGCATCTCCTGCGTGCTGTGCCCGACCAGCGCGACGAGCTGTTCCGGGTACCGCAGCGCCTCGTCGCCGAACGCCGCGACCGGCTTGCCGAAGCGGTTCCCCAGCTGGTCGGCCGGGGTGGCGTTGAGCAGTTTCCCGAGCGCGGGCGACACGATCGTCTCGCCGGGGCCGGGCAGCTGCGGGATGCCCGGGGGCAGTCGCAGCGAATCGACCGGGCCGGTGACCGCGATGTCGACACGGGCGACCTGCTTGCCGTCGAAGTAGTCCTTGGAGGAGTTGACGAGCAGGGCGTTCTGCTGGCCGGAGTCGTAGCGGCCGCTGCTCTGCCACAGCGCCCGCTGTTCGCGCGCCTGAGTGGCGTACGGCAGCGTCGCCAGCAGCAGGACGAGCCCGGTCGCGACGGCGACGCCGACCGCGGTGAGGATCGCCGAGGTGCGGGTCCGCCGGTCGCCGCGCAGCACCCGAAGGGCGAGCTGGAACGGGTTCATGCCGCGAGCCTCGTCGCGATCAGGCCGTCGCGGATCGCCACTGTGCGCGGCATCGATTCGGCGAGTTCCCGGTCGTGGGTCACCACAAGCACGGCGGCACCGGACGCCTGTGCGGCGGCCAGCAGCGCGTCCATCGTCTCGCGGCCGGTGCGGGTGTCGAGCGCGCCGGTCGGCTCGTCGGCGAAGATCACCTTCGGCCGGTGGGTGAGCGCGCGGGCGATCGCCACGCGCTGCGCCTCGCCGCCGGAAAGCTCGCCGGGACGGCGGGCTTCTTTGCCGGCCAGCCCGAGTTTGCCGAGCCATTCCCGCGCCGCCGCAATCGCTTCGCCACGAGTTCCGCCGGCCAGGAGCGACGGAAGTGCGACATTCTCTTCCGCGGTCAGTTCGGAGACGAGCATTCCGGATTGGAAGACGAAACCGAATTCGGTGCGCCGCAGTTCGCTGCGCCGCTTTTCGCCGAACTGGTCGATCCGCTGTCCCTGCAACCAGATCTCGCCGCTGTCGGCGCGCAGGATGCCGGCCAGCACGTGCAGCAGCGAGGTTTTGCCGGATCCGGACGGGCCGACGATGGCGATCGCCTCGCCCGGCTGGACGTCGATGTCGATTCCGGCCAGCGCGTGCTGCTGCCCGTAGCGCTTCACCAGCCCGCGCCCCGACAACACCGGTCCGGCGCTCCACTGTGGATTCGTCATCCGCCAGCTCTCTCCCTGTTTCCGTCATTCGTCTTCGACTGCGACGGAAGGCAGCTTCGCGGATTCGGGCGGAGGTCCACTTCGGGCAGACGGCCGGTAACGGCGGAGCCGCCATCGGCCGATCGGCCGATGGCGACGAACCACGTGGCCAAGGTGCGCGCGGGCGCGAATCATCTACCGTCACGGTGTGCCGCACTCCCCGCCGTCGAAAACGCTTGCCGCGCGGGCGACCGAACTCGCCCGCCGCCTCGACATGTCCGTGCTCGTGCTGCTCGCCGCGCTGGCGTTCGACCTCGTGTTCGTGACCGACGCGGCACTCGACAACGTCGGCCCGCGATTCGTCGACCTCGGTCTGTTCCCCGGTGTTTTCTCGATGGCGGCGTGCGCGTTCTGGGCTCGCAAACGCGCGGCGGTGGCGGGTGTGTTCGGCGCGCTGACGCTGATGTTCTGCACCTTCGTCATCCGCTATCTCGCCGTCCCGACGTACTCCAGCGTGCTGGCGAATCTGACCGTCACCGAGTTCGTCGCCGGGATCGAAATGGTCTATTTCCTCGCCCGCCGGGCTCGCCCCGGGGTCGCCTTCGCGGTGATCAGCGCGCTGGTGATGGGCGCGCTCACCGCGGTCTTCGGCCGCGGCTCCTACCGCGACCTGTCCGCCAGCAGCATCGCGCAGACCATGCTGTTCGGGTTCCTGTTCCTCGTCGGAACGGTGATCACCGGCGCGGTCGGCCGCCCGCGCCGCGAACGGGACCCGGCGACGGTGGAACGCCTGCGCAACATGCACCGGTTCACCGAATTGGTGCGCGGCCAGTGGCCGTTGATCGGCATGCTCGGCATCGGCGTGCTGATCGAATTCGGCTACACCTACGAAAGCGGCAGCCGCGGTTTCCCGCTGCTGGCCTGCTCCATCGGTGCCGCCGCGGTGACCGCGCTGTCGCCGCGCCGTCCGCGAGACGCGATCCTCGTGGTGGCCGGGATCCTCCTGCTGTCCGCGCTCGCGACGCCGTTCCTGCATCCCAGCCACAGCTATCAGCTGCTCGGCGGCATCCCGCCGACCCAGATCGTGGCCGCCTTCGGCGTGGTCGTGAACGTCGTGCGCGCGGTGCCGCTCGCGCGGGCGTGGCCGCGGATCGCGCTGCTGTCCGGCGTGGTCGCAGTCGGCACGATCCTGAACTTCAGCCAGTACCGTACCGGCCGCCTGCTCACCGACCCGGCGACGCTCGGGATGCTCGCCACCGTCGCGGTCCTGCTGCTCGGCATCGCCATCGCGATCGGCCTCTACCTTCGCTCCCGCGATTCCGAGCGCGCGCAGGTGGTGAAATCGGCGGTCACCGACGCGCAGACATCGGAGCGGATGGCGCTGGCCAGGGAGCTGCACGACGTGGTCGCGCACCACGTGACCGGGATCGTCGTGCAGGCGCAGGCCGCGCGGATGATGGGGGAGAAGAATCCGGAGCTCGCGCTGGAAGCGATGGGCCGGATCGAGAACGCCGGTGTCGAGGCGCTCGCCGCGATGCGCCGCCTGGTCCGCAGCATGCGCGGCGACGCGCAGGCCGGTTCGGGCGAGTTCAACGAGCAGGCGACCACCGATCTGGCCGCCGACCTGCACCGGCTCGTCGAGGCGGGCAACCACGGCGTGCCGACGAAACTGGAGCTCAACCTTCCGCCGGACCTGCCGCACGAGGTCGGCCGGTCGGCGCTGCGGCTGGTCCAGGAGTCGCTCACGAACGTCGGCAAGCACGCCTCGGACGCCACCGAGGCGCTCGCGCTGGCCGAGGTCGTCAACGGCGAACTGCACTTGCGGGTGACCGACAACGGCAGCGGGCAGACTCATCGGCCGGCCGGCGGATCGGGCGGATACGGTCTGGTCGGCATGCGCGAACGCGTCGCGCTGCTGCACGGCAGGCTTTCGGCAGGCCGCGAGCCGAACGGCGGCTGGCGGGTCGAAGCGTGGCTGCCGCTCGAGGCGAACGGGGAGACAGACGGGTGATCCGGGTACTGATCGCGGACGACCAGGAAATGGTGCGGATGGGCTTCCGCATGATCCTGGACGCCCAGGACGACATCGAGGTGGTCGCGGACGTGCCGGACGGGATCTCCGCGGTCTCGAAGGCGCGCGAACTGCGCCCGGACGTCTGTCTGCTGGACATCCGCATGCCGGGGCTCGACGGGCTGGAGGTCACCCGCCAGCTGGCCGGGCCGGAGGTCGCCGACCCGCTGAAGGTCGTCGTGGTGACCACCTTCGACCTCGACGAATACGTGCACACCGCGCTGCGCAACGGAGCGAGCGGCTTCCTGCTCAAGGACGCCGGTCCCGCGCTGCTGATCGAAGCGGTGCGCGCGGCCGATCGCGGCGACGCGCTGGTGTCGCCGCAGATCACCGTGCGGCTGCTGAAGCATTTCGACGGCGGCACCATCGCCAAACGCGAGGCTCCGGCGCCGTCGGAACCGCTGACCGCGCGCGAGATGGACGTGGTGAAAGCTGCCGCACGAGGACTCACGAACACTGAGATCGGCGCGGAGCTGTTCCTGTCGCTGTCGACGGTCAAGACGCATTTGGCTTCGGTACAGGGCAAAGTCGGCGCGCGTAACCGAGTGGAAATCGCAGCTTGGGCTTGGCGTAGCGGCGTAGTGGATTAACCGCTACTGGCACGCCCGTACTATCTCGTTATGTCGCGTCGATTCCATGCCCCGGTAGTTCTGCCCGCCGACCCGTCCTGCTCGCTGCTCCGCGACGCCGTCGTGGATGTCGACGACGAGGGCCGGATTTCGTTCGTCGGACCGGCTTCCAGCGCGCCGGAGTTCGCCGGCGAGGAAACCCGGCTGACCGGAATCCTGGTGCCCGGCTTGGTGAACTCGCACGCGCACAGCCCGATGACGCTGCTGCGCGGGATGGGCGGCGACCTTCCGCTGCTGCGCTGGCTGCGCGAGATCATCTGGCCGACCGAAGCGAAGCTGAAGCCCGCCGACGTACGCACCGGCATGCTGCTCGGGTCGGTCGAAATGCTCCGGCACGGCGTGACGACCAGCGCGGAAATGTATTTCGAGGGCGAGCAGCTCGTCGACGCGGTGCTCACCACCGGCGGCCGGGTGCTCGTCGCGCCGCCGGTGATCGAACTGCCCGGGCTGGACTGGCGCGCGACGCTGGCGGCGATCGACCGGTGGATCGACGCCGACGGACTGCGGTTCGGTCCCGGGGAACGGATCGAGCTGGGTTACGGCCCGCATTCGGCGTACATGCTGAACCCGGACGGGCTGCGCGCGACTGCGGAATCCGCGGCTGCCCGGGGTGCGCTGGTGCAGATTCACGTTGCCGAGGCGGCGGCGGAGGATCTTGAGCAGCGCAAGGAGCACGGTTCGGTGCCGAAGCTGCTGGATTCGCTGGGGATGTTCAACGGGCGGACGCTGGCGGCGCATTCGGTGCATTTGTCGGATGAGGACATCGCGATCTTCGCCGCGCGCGGGGTCGGAATGGCGCACTGCCCCGGGTCGAACGCGAAGCTGGCTTCGGGGATCGCGCGGATCAAGGACTTGCGCGCGGCCGGGGTCGCGATCGGGCTCGGCACCGACGGTCCGGCCTCGAACGACGACATCGACCTGTGGGAAGAGCTGCAGCTGACGGCGATGCTGGCCCGGCTGGCCAACGACGATTCCACCGTGGTGACCGCGAAGGACGTGTTCCTGATGGCCACCCGCGGCGGCGCCGAAGCGCTCGGCCGCCACGACCTCGGCGTGCTGGAGCCGGGCCGCTGGGCCGACCTGGTGCACGTCGACCTCGACGACCCGGCCTTCGCCACCGGTCTGGACGTGCCGGACGAGCAGCTGCTGGCGAACCTCGTGTGGGCAGCCGGTTCGCGCCGGGTGCGGGACGTGTGGGTCGCCGGGGAGCAGGTTGTCGCCGAGGCCGAGCCGACGCGGGTCGACCGTCGCGAGATCCAGGCGTCGGTGGCCGACACCGCCGCCCGGCTGCGCGCCTGACACTGTCCGTGAAGGACTCCTTGAGGGAATTAGCTTCCCTCAAGGAGCCCTTCACGGACCTCAGCGGGGGCGGACCTGGATTTCGGTGAAGTGGGCTTCCGGGGTAGCGGTCACGGCGGTGAGCACGGCCGTCGCCACGGAGTCCGGGCGCAGGTACTTGTCGGCTTCGTAGTCGCCGCCTTCTTGGGCGCGGGCCTCGCGTTGCATGTCGGTGTCGGTGCGGCCGGGGAAGATCGACGTCACGCGCAGGTCTGGTTCTTCGGCGCGGAGTGAGTCGGTGAAGGCGCGGACGGCGAATTTGCTTGCCGCATAAGGCCCCCAGCCGGGACGAGCGGTGTAACCAGCACCGGAGTTGATCACCACGACGTGGCCGTTCGCGGCGCGGAGCGCGGGCAGCAGCAAGCGGGTCAGCTCGGCGACCGCGATGACATTCACCTCGAGGTTCGTGCGCCAGACGGAGGACGGCGAGTCGGCGACGGTGCCGATCTTCCCGATACCCGCGGAGTGGACCAGCACGTCCAGGCGGTCGATCTTGCTGGCGGCGGCTTCCAAAGACGCAGCGTCGGTGAGGTCGACCTGCCAGGGCTCGGCACCGGGGAGTTCCTCGGCCACCTTCGCGAGGGCGTCGGTGTCGCGGCCGCCCAGGAGAAGGCGGTGCGTCGGGGACAGCTGGTGCGCGATAGCCGCGCCGATGCCCCGGGAGGCACCGGTGATCAGGGCGAGCGGGAGGTCGGTCATACCGGCCACGGTAGGCGTCCGACGCTGATTCGCCAGTCCGGGGAGTCGGCGATCACTTCGCCGGGGCGCAGGAAGCCGCGACCAGCGGGTCGCGGGGAAAGCGGATTTCCGTCCGGTGCAGTGCGCCGGTGAAATTGTCGATAAACCGACTCCAGGTGAGCGGCTCGCGGGTCGAGGCGAGCACCTCGCGGACGTCTGGGCAGCGCAGCGCCTGGCGGGCGGCGTCGATGACGACGGGCTGGAACATCCGGATCTCGCCGTCGGTGGCGAAGTCGCCGTATCCAGCCTCGGCGATCTCCCACGCCCCGACCAGCCACTTCGAATGCCCGGGGCGGCCGTTCGGGATGGTCGACGAGTGCGCGGCGAGGTCGCTCGCCAGGCCGTAGCCGTCGTGGATGCGGACGTCCAGGGACACGATATTGCTGATCGCGCCCATACTGTCGGCCGCCATGGTCACGTACGGCCGGGTGGTCGGGAAGCGGAACCACTTCTTCACGTCGCCGTAGCTGTAGACGACCACTGCCGGCTGCTTCGTCCCTTCCACCGCCTCGACCGCACGACGGGTGACGTCCTGGCCGAGGTAATCCGTCGCCAGCAGCGGGTGTTCGTGGCCGGTCGCCCACGACCAGTACCCGCGTTCGTCGGTGACGCTCACCGCTTGATGCGTGTTCTCGTACGGCACGCGCAGCCAGCCGCCCGCGACCACGGCCCACGCCGCGACCCCGGCGGCGATCGCGATCGTCTTCTGGGTCAACGGGATCGCCATCACCGGCAGCAACAGCACGAACAACGCGGGCAGCAGCATCCGGCCGTGCATGAAATCGCCGCCGACTCGGACGACGTATAGCGCGAGCAAAAGCGCGCCCACCAACGAAGTCAACAGCAGAATCCGCGACCGGCACGTCACGATCGCGGCAATCACGAGCAGCAGCAACGGAATCCACAGCACGTACGGGCTGATCAAGTCAGTCAGATACGCGAAGCCGCGCGGCCAGTCGCTGTTGGCCGCTTCCTTGGCGAGCGCGGTGTTCGGCGTGAGAAGACCGTAGTAGCCCATCCGAAACACCTGGTACGCCAACGGAATCGCGACGCCCGCGCCGAGCCAGCCCAGCGCGGCAAGCCATCGCGGACGGCGCAGCAGGACAAGTGCGATGAAGCCGATCACGCTGAACAGCGCCAGATCCGGCCGGACGAGCGGACCCAGTCCTAGCACGATCGCGGTGGCGACCGGCGTTTTGCCGCGCACCAGCAGCCACCAGCTCAGCCCTAGCCACAGCAGCACCAGGCCGGTTTCGAGGCCGGAGGTCGCGAAGTCTCGGAACGGCGGGAGCGCGCACACGATCAGCGCGCCAGCGGGGGCGACCGGCCCGGCATAGAGGCGACGGGCGCCGTCGAGGCCGAAAAACAGGCCGCCGACCGCGCACAGCAAGCCGGTGATCACCGCGACCCATTCCAGCGGCGGGCCGGGGATCGTACCGAGTCCGGCGAGCAGCCAGGTCCACAACGGACTCGTGCTCGCTTCGACGCGCTCGCCGACGTTGAACACCGGCCCGTTCCCGGCGAGGATCTGCCGGACGGTGCGGAGCACGAGCAGCCCGTCGTCGCTCATCCACCGGCGCTGCCACGCGAGCACCGTGTACAGCACGAGCACCGCTCCGGTGGCGGCCCACGTCCAGGTCATCGGGCGGCGGTACCACGAGGTCGGGTCGTCCGGCGGCGCGCCGGCGGACGCGGTCATGATTGGTCCAGACCTCCCCGAGACGTGGTGTGCAGCCACAGTCTCGCATCCGCCCGGACGTGACGCTCAGTGGTCGCCGCGAATGTCCGTGAAGGACTCCTTGAGGGAATCTGATTCCCTCAAGGAGTCCTTCACGGACCGCTAGCGGGCGGGCGCGGCGGAGGCGGTCGGCGACGGCGGGACGGTCGGCGCGGGCGGAGCCAGGCCGATGTCGAGGTCCATCCGCTCGCGGTCCTTGCCGCCGAGGGTGAACGGCGAGGTGCAGCCGGTCGCCGGGTCGACGGCCGAATCGAGACCCGGTGCGCCCGCGCCGCGCTGGGTGACGGTGAGGCCGTCCGGCAGCTTCGAGACGTCGAAGCACACCTGGTAGGTGCCGTCCTTGCGCTGGTCGAACAGGTAGCTGCCGTCGGCGTTCGTGCGCGTGGTGGCGACTGTGCCGCCCGCGCCGTCCTTGAGCGTCACCGGCAGATCCGGGTAGCCGGGTTCGTCGTCGTCCTGCATGCCGTTGCGGTTCAGGTCTTTCCACGCGCGGTCGCCGATCTTGCCGACCGCGGGCTGCGGCGTGACGGTGACCGTCGCGGTCGCCTTCTGCTCGGCGAGCGGGCCGCCCGGAGCGGTGGCGGTGACCTTCGCCGTGTTGACGTGCCCGTTGTCGTCCTCGGTGAGGTTCGGGTGATCGCAGGTGAGTTCCTTCGACGCGCTGGCGGCGAGGTCGAACGCGCCGGGAAGACCCCCGCACCACGGGTCCTTCACGAGCAACCCGGTGAGCGGCTGGGAACCGGTGTTGGAGACGGAGATGCGGAAGTGCGCGGCATCGCCGGCCGGGATGGCAGCCGACGGGCCCCACGTTCCGTCCGCCGGATTCCGCACCTCCATCTTCACCGCGAACGCGGCGAGAGCCACGTGCACGCAGTCCCACAGCACCCAGTTGTGGTTGGTACTGGCGAAAAACGAGACCGCCGCGGTGTCGTCGGGCGCGGTGACCGGCGGCACCTCCTGCTGCGCGAGCTTGCCGTCGGACGCGACGTCGTGCGTCACCGCGAGCGGTTTCTCCACCAGCACCCGGCCGGCGCTGTCGGCGAAGCGCAGCCCGGTGGTCGCGCTCGCGTGCGAACCGAGGCCGGACTGCGCCGTGCCCGTCCACACCGACAGCGAGTATTGCCCGCCGGGCACCGCTTTCACCTGCTGGACGGCCGAGCTGACCCGGCCGTCCGGCGTCTGGATCTGGGCGTTGACCTGACCGTCGACCGCGTGCGCGGTGCTGGTGACCAGCTTCGGCACCCGGTCCGGCGGGGTGCTGCGCGGAATCGGCGCGGCCGGGCTGAACAGGTACCCCCGCGGCGGTCCGCCGGGCGAACCGGCGTCCTCCACGCTCGGGTTGGCCGCGATGCCGCCGCAATCCGGAGCCCCCTCGGCGGGAGCCGACCCGGGAGTGACGACGGCGAGCGCGCCGACCAGCATCGCAGTGCCCGCCGCCGCGCCCGCCGTACGTCCGATCGCGACTTTCCTTGCCCGCCTCACGCGGTGAAGCTAGACCCAGGAAGGCCGATCGGCGGTAAGAAACACTCCAAAGTGTTACCGGCGGCCGATCCGGCCGGGCAATCCGAAGGTCCCCTTCTTCCATACCGACACGATCGCCGGCCGCGGCTGGGAGCTGCCGCCGTCCGGCCAGTGCGAGGTCGGGTTCGCCGAACTGGGCGCGTCCTCGCCCGGATGCTGCACCGCGACGAGCACGAGGTTTTCGGTGACGACCGGACCGCACGTCTCGGCGCCGACCGGGACGGACAGGAACTGCTTCACGTGCCCGCGTTCGGGGCCGGTCACCGGAACCGAGAAGAGGCCGTCGTTCGCGCCGAGGGTGTTGCCGTCGGTGGAGATCCACAGGTTGCCGTGCGGGTCGAAAGCCACGTTGTCCGGGCACGAGATCGGGCTGACCTGGTCCTTCGGGAAACCGCCGAAGTAGGTGTCGGCCGTGGCCGGATCGCCGCAGACGAGCAGCAGCCGCCAGGAGAACCGGGTGGCGGCGCTGTCGCCGCGGTCCTCGTCCCATTCGAGGATGTGCCCGTTTTTGTTGCGGGTGCGCGGGTTCGCCTCGTCCGGGCTCGCCTTGCCCGCCGCGCCGCGGTCGGAGTTGTTGGTGAGCGCGGCGTAGATCCGGCCGTTGACCGGGTTCGGCTCGATGTCCTCCGGACGGTCCATTTTGGTCGCCCCGGCGCGGTCCGCGGCCTGGCGGGTGAACACGTAGACCTCCTCCGCGGTAAATCCGTCCACAAAGGACTTGTCGCCGCCGGCAAGGGGAATCCACTCGCCGGTGCCGTCGAACTCGCCGTCGTCGGGCAGCTTGCCGGAACCGTCGATCTCGCCAGGGCTGTTGCCGGAGAACTTGGCGACGTACAGGGTTCCGTCGTCCAACAGCGCGGAGTTGTGCCGCCGGGCGAGCGCGGAATTCCCCTTCTTGTACTTGCCCTTCGAGACGAATTTGTAGATGTACTCGAACCGCTCGTCGTCGCCGGAGTACACCGCGACCCGGCCGTCCGCGGTGATCTTGACGTTCGCCGCCTCGTGCTTGAACCGGCCGAGCGCGGTGTGCTTCACCGGCGTGGAATGCGGGTCGTTCGGGTCGATTTCCACGACCCAGCCGAACCGGTTGGGCTCGTTGGGTTCGCGGGAGACGTCCCAGCGCTTGTCGAAGCGCTCCCACTTGCGCGTGCTCTCGCCGGTGCCGACCGCGTACCGCTTGAGCCGCGCGGCCTCCGCCGGGTCGGAAACCTTGTCCGCGTGGGCGAAGTACTGGTGGAAGTTCTCCTCGCCGGACAGCACGGTGCCCCACGGCGTGACGCCGCCGGAGCAGTTGTTCTGCGTGCCGCGCACGCGCTTGCCGGACGGGTCGGCCGACGTCTTGAGGTACTTCGAACCGGCCGCCGGACCGCGCACCTCGAAGATCGTGTCCAGCGTGATCCGCCGGTTCAGCGGGCTCGGCACGGTGCGCAGCGCGCCGCCGATCGGGTCGCGAAGCGTCTGCAGCACCGACAATCCGTGCGCCGCCCAGGCGATCTTGACCTGTTCCTCGGTCGGGTTGGCCGGGTCGTACTGATCGGCCGGGAAGAGGTGCACCTCGGTGGTGTACTCGTGGTTGACCACCAGCAGGTTGCGCAGGCCGAGCGGATCCTGCGGGATCAGGCCGACGAAGTCGTTGTTGTAGCCGAACTGCTTGGCCTGCGCGGCCGCGGTCTGCTTGCGGAAATCGAACTTCGGCGCGCCGGGGACGACCGGGTCGCCCCAGCGGATCACCACGTGCTGGGCGTAGCCGTCGGGGATGCTGACGACGTCGAGTTTGTTCGGCGGCACCGGCGTGAAGTCCGTGCCGGGCACCGCGCGGCCCTTCGCCAACGGTGCCGGGGCTTGGGTCGGCGTGGCTGCCGCGGCGGTGCCGGACAGCGCGGCGAATCCGCCTGCCGCCGCGGCCATCACCGCACCGGCCTTGAACACGCCGCGCCGCGAGACGCCCTTGGCGATGTCGCCGAAGTACTCGTTGCCGGTCGGGTTCGGGGCCTCGTGCGCGCAGGCGTTGCCGCAGCGGTATTCGCAGGTGATCGGTGACCGGCCGCCGGAATGCGCGGTGAACAAGGGCAGCAGTCGTCCGGGCTCCAGGGACACGGGGCCTCCAGGGTCGCTTCTCGGTGGGAACCCGGCGACCGTATGCGGCGAAAACCCCCTGAATCGGACTAAAAGGTTAACGGCGGATGTATTCGGCGAAAGACGACGATCGCCCCCGAACAGACAGTCCGGGGGCGATCGCCGAGTGTCGCGGAAAGGCTCAGAACTCCTCGTCGCCGACGAGCGCGGCCTCCTTCGGCACGGTGTGCGGATCGGCCTTCTTCTCCCGCTGCGACAGCAGGACGGCGGCGATCACGCAGAGCACGGCGGCGACCAGGAACGGACCCTGCTCCCAGCCCATCCACTCGGCGATGTGGCCGACGAGCGTGGCCGCGACCGCGCCGCCGAACCAGCGGCAGAAGTTGTACCCGGCGCTCGCGACCGGCCGCGGCGCGTCGCTGATCGACATCGCGGTGCCGGTGAACAGCGTGTTCAGCAGCCCGGAGACCAGCCCGGACACGATGATCCCGACGACCACCACCGGCTTGCTCGGGATGGCCAGCACCAGCATCAGCACGGTGTAGCCGGTCACCGCCAGCGCGGCGGCGTGCCGTTCGCCGAAGCGGGCGGCCATCTTCGGCGCGAGCACCACGCCGGCGATCGCGACGCACAGGCCCCAGCCGCAGAAGATCAGGCCGACGGCGATGGCGTTCCAGCCGAGCACGAACGGGGACCAGGCGAGCACCGCGAAGAAGGCGGCGGTGTAGAGCGCCGAGGCGACCGACGTCCGCAGCAGGCCGGGGTGCTTGAGCGCGCGGATCGGGTCGAGCAGCTTGATCGGTTCTCGTTTCTCGGCCGAATCGCTCTTCAGGAAGATCGAGCACAGCACCAGCGCGGCGACCATCAGCACCGCG
Source organism: Amycolatopsis sp. NPDC059235 (assembly GCF_042754125.1). Classification (NCBI taxonomy): domain Bacteria; kingdom Bacillati; phylum Actinomycetota; class Actinomycetes; order Pseudonocardiales; family Pseudonocardiaceae; genus Amycolatopsis; species Amycolatopsis sp. NPDC059235. The sequence continues at coordinate 56,824 of NZ_JBHZAG010000038.1, read as the reverse complement.
GTGCCGAGGAACGGACCGCGCCACGAGATCGTGCCCAGCAGCGCGCCGAGCAGCGGCCCGACGGCGAGCCCGACGCCCAGCGCGGCCTCGTACAGCAGGATCGCGCCGGATTGGCCACCGGTCGCCGCGCCGACGATCACCGACAGCGCCGTGGCGATGAAGAAGGCGTTGCCGAGCCCCCACACCGCGCGCAGGCCGACGAGCTGTTCGATCGAACCAGCGGCGGCACACAGCGCGGTCGCGGCGACGATCAGCGTCAGCCCGACCAGCACGGTCCGCTTGGCGCCGAACCGGGCCGACATCGCACCGGTGAAGAGCATCGCGATCACCTGCACGCCGAGGTACGACGTGAACAGCAGCGTGACCTGGGACGGCGAAGCGTTCAGGCCCTTGGCGATGGAGAGCAGGATCGGGTCGACGAGGCCGATGCCCATGAACGCGATGACCGCGGCGAACGCGGTGATCCACACCTGTTTCGGCTGGCCTTTGACCGCGTCCAGCAGGCTTGAGTGGTGCTCAGCGCTCATTGCGGATCAGTTCCTCCTTCGGGAGTTCGGGAGTTTCGGGGGAGTGCGGGTCGTCGCGGTGGAAATCGGCGATCAGCTTGGTGAGAGCGGGAAGCGCGGCGTCGATGGCGGCGCGCTCGGCCGGGTCGAGGCGCTCGAGCAGCGCCCGCAATTCCGCCTCCCGGCCGGCGATCATCTCGGCGTAGAACCGCTCGCCTTCCGGCGTGGCCTCCACGAGCACGGCGCGCCCGTCGTCGGGATCGGGGCGCCGGGTCACCATGCCGAGCCGTTCGAGCCTGCGCACGACGTCGGTCATCGACGGCATCCGCACGCGCTCGAGCCGGGAGAGCCTGCTCATCCGGCTCGGCCCGCGGCCGACCAGCTCCGACAGCACCGACCCCTGGGTCAGGGTCAGCAGCTGCGCGGATTCGCGGCGCACCAGGTAGTACAGCCGGAACACCACCGGCCGCAGCCGCTGCGCCAGATCGCCCGTCGAGGAAGTCACTTAGCTAGGCTAACAAAAATTAGTTAGGGTGGCGAAGTAATTCGGCTCACAAGGTGGTCCAGGCCAGGACCCCTAGGCTGTACCGGTGGATGCGGTGATCTTCGACCTCGACGGCGTACTGGTGGACTCCGAGACGACGTGGGACGAGGTGCGCCGCTCCGTAGTAGCCGAGCACGGCGGGACCTGGCGGCCGGAGGCGACGCGCGCGCAACAGGGGATGAGCACGCCGGAATGGGCGCGCTACCTGGTGGAAACCCTGGGCGCGCGGCTCACCCCGGACGAGATCGCGCGCGTCGTGATCGACGAGATGGCCGCCCGCTACGCCGACCGCCCGCCGGTGATCGACGGCGCCGACCAGGTCGTCCGGGAGATCTCCCGGCACTGGCCGGTCGCGATCGCCAGCTCGTCGCCGCCGGTGCTGATCCACTCGTTCCTGACCGCGTGCGACCTGACGTCGCTGGTCCCGGTGGCGGTCTCGAGCGAGGAAGTGGCCGCGGGCAAGCCGGAGCCGGACGTCTACCTGCGCGCGGCGATGCTGCTGAACGTCGACGCTTCGCGGTGCGCTGCCGTGGAGGACTCGACGAACGGCCTGCGCGCGGCGTTCGCGGCGAACATGACGGTGTTCGCGGTGCCCAACCCGCACTTCCCGCCGGACCCGGAGGCGCTGCGCGAGGCCACGGTGCTGCCGAATCTGGCCGCACTGCCCGCCGCGCTCAGCGAGTAATGCAGCTCACAGCCGGGTAGCAGGCGCGGTGCCATTCTGAGCCTTCATCGGCGAGAGGGGCGGAAATGGCTGTGCCGCAAGGGGACTGGGACATCGTCAGCAGCATCGGGCTCACCGCGCTCGGGGTGACCGCGGGCCGGGCGATCGCGACCGCGTCACCGGAACCGCTGGTCAGAGATCCGTACGCGGCGGAGTTCGTCCGCGCCGCGAACCCGCCGCGGCCGCTGCCGACCGAACCGGGCGACGACGCGCTCTGGCTGGGGATCGCCGACTACGTCCAGCTGCGCGCGCGATTCTTCGACGACCTGATCACCGGATCCGACGCGCCGCAGGTCGTGCTCCTCGCCGCCGGGCTCGACGCCCGCGCCTTCCGGCTCGACCTGTCCGGCCGCGACGTCTACGAGGTCGACCAGCCGCGCGTGCTCGCGTTCAAACACGACGTGCTCGCTCGCCTCGGCGCGACCCCGCGATGCCGACGGCACCCGGTCGGCGCGGATCTGCGCGAAAACTGGCCCGCCGCACTGGAAACCGCCGGATTCGACCCGGCCCGGCCGTCCGTGTGGATCGCCGAAGGACTGCTGCCGTACCTGCCCGCGCGAGCCGAGGAACTGCTGTTCGACCTCGTGCACGCCCGGTGCGCGGCGGGCAGCCGGATCGGAGCCGAGCACATCCCGCCCGGCGACCTCACCGAACTGTCCGGCACCTTCCAGACCTCCGAGGCGGGCAAGCAGATGGGCTTGGCCGCGGACAACGTCTTCTCCACCGAACCGCGCCGGGACGCGGCCGAGTGGCTCACGGGGCAGGGCTGGGACGTCCAGGTGGACCGCGTCGCCGACCTCGCCGTCCGGTTCGGGAAACGGATGCCCGACGTCCTCGCCGGCCAGATGGCGAAAACCGAACTGATCTCCGCCGACCTTTGAACGCCGTGAAGGGCCCCTTGAGGGAATCCAATTCCTTCAAGGGGCCCTTCACGGACGGTCAGAGCTGGGGTCAGCGCTCCAGTTCGCCGCGGATGAAGGCGTCGACCGAGTCGCGGGCGGTCGAGTCGTCGTACTGCTCCGGCGGCGACTTCATGAAGTAGGACGACGCGGACAGGATCGGGCCGCCGATGCCGCGGTCCTTGGCGATCTTCGCCGCGCGCACCGCGTCGATGATGATGCCCGCCGAGTTGGGGGAGTCCCACACCTCGAGCTTGTACTCGAGGTTCAACGGCACGTCGCCGAACGCGCGGCCCTCGAGGCGGACGTAGGCCCACTTGCGGTCGTCGAGCCACTGCACGTAGTCCGACGGTCCGATGTGGACATTGCCCTTGCCGAGCTCGCGGTCCACCTGCGAGGTGACCGACTGGGTCTTCGAGATCTTCTTCGACTCGAGCCGCTCCAGCTCCTTCATGTTCAGGAAGTCCATGTTCCCGCCCACGTTGAGCTGCATCGTGCGGTCGAGCTGCACGCCGCGGTCCTCGAACAGCTTCGCCAGCACGCGGTGCGTGATGGTGGCGCCGACCTGGGACTTGATGTCGTCGCCGACGATCGGGACGCCCGCGTCCTCGAACTTCTTCGCCCACTCGGGGTCGGAGGCGATGAACACCGGCAGCGCGTTGACGAACGCGACCTTCGCGTCGATCGCGGCCTGCGCGTAGAACTTGTCGGCCTCTTCGGACCCGACGGGAAGGTAGGAGACGAGCACGTCGACCTGCGCGTCGCGCAGCGCGGCGACCACGTCGACCGGAGTCTCGTCGGACTCCTCGATCGTCTCGCGGTAGAAACGGCCGAGGCCGTCGAAGGTGTGCCCGCGCTGGACAGTGACGCCGAGCGGCGGCACGTCGGCGATCTTGATCGTGTTGTTCTCGCTGGCGGAGATCGCCTCCGAGAGGTCCCGGCCGACCTTCTTCGCGTCGACGTCGAACGCGGCGACGAACTCGATGTCGCGCACGTGGTAGTCGCCGAACTGGACGTGCATCAAACCGGGGACGCGCGCACCGGGATCCGCGTCGCGGTAGTACTGGACGCCCTGGACCAGCGACGAGGCGCAGTTGCCGACGCCCACGATGGCCACCCGAACGCGGCGGTTCTCGCCCATGCCGGTTTCTCCTTCAATCTCATTCACTTGCATCTGCAGGTCTGCCGCCCCGTTGCGGCCGCCGCTCAACCCGGTCCCGGCTGCTCCGGACCGCGCTGCTCGGCTTGTTCGTGCGCGATCAGCTCGTTGAGCCAGCGCACCTCCCGCTCGCTCGACTCCAGCCCCAGCCGGTGCAGCTCGCGGGTGTAGCGGTCGATCTTCTCCTCGGCCCTGGCCAGCGCGTCCCGCAAGCCCTCGCGCCGCTCCTCGACGCGGCGGCGCCGTCCTTCCAGGATTCGCATCCTGACGTCGGCCGGTGTCCGCGAGAAGAACGCCAGGTGGACGCCGAATCCCTCGTCGTCCCACGTCTGCGGTCCCGCGTCGCCGAGCAGTTCGGCGAAGCGTTCCTTGCCCTCGGCGGTGAGCTTGTAGACGCGGCGGCCGCGCCGGGACCAGGCCCGGTCGTCCGCCTCGTCGAACTCCTCGACGAGATAACCGGCCCGCAGCAGCCGGCGCAAGGTCGGATACAGCGAGCCGTACGAGAACGTCCGGAACATCCCGAGCGTCTCGTGCAAACGTTTGCGCAGCACGTACCCGTGCATGGGCGTCTCGTGCAGCAATCCGAGGATCGCGAGTTCGAGCACACCACACCCCGCTTTCGGGAATACGCCGCGACCGGCACCGTTGACCACACGGGAACCGGCTCAGCCAACCTACTCGCCGAGTATATCGCGCCGATACATCGAAGTGGCGGAAGTAACCCGCTACCAGCACTCGCCCGATGATCCGTGATCAGAGCGTTATCCAAGTTTCGGCGTGTCCGAACGGTTGCCCAGGGTGCGGGAAAGCAGGGGGCACCGCGGACACAGAAAGAGCCCGTACTCTGTCCTCGTGCGAAACCAGCGGCAGGTTGTGGATTACGCCTTGCAGCGCCGTGCGCTGCTGGCCGGCGTCCGCTCCGGGCGCGTCGGAGACCATGAGGTCTGCGACGCGAGCCCGTACCTGCTCCGCGCGGCGAAATTCCACGGCAGACCCGAGGACCGGGCCTGTCCGATGTGCCGCCGGACGCCGCTGCACCTCGTTTCGTGGGTGTACGGCGACGAGCTCAAGCACGTTTCGGGATCGGCACGCACCCCCGCCGAACTGGCCAGAATGGCCGGGGTTTTCGGGGAGTTCACCGTCTATGACGTAGAGGTGTGCCGGACGTGCCATTGGAACCATCTGGTCCTGTCCTATGTCCTCGGAACGGGCGACCCCCAGCCGACCCGGCCGCGAAGGACTGCCGGGCAGTGACGAGTACCACAACCGCTGCAGAACGCGGGGCGGCTCCAGTGCAGACAGCGCCGCCTTCGGAGGCCCATTCGTGAACGACGACCGCGACCGCTCCTGGCCGAGCCAGGAGCCAGATGCACCTCGCCGTGCCCGGCGACCCCAGGAGGACCCTGGTCCCGCCTGGCCAGCCGATGACGCCCCCCGGCGCCCCGCGCCGCCCCGCCGTCCTCCCGCGGGCGGCCCGCGCCCGCCGCGCGGCCAAGCCGGTCCGGAGTGGCCGAGCGGCGACGAAGGCGGTCCGCAGTGGCCCGCGGCCGACGAGCCGCGCCGTGCGCAGCGGATGCCGCAGAACCGCGCTCCGCAAGGCCGTCCGCCGCAAGGCCCCGGACCGCAGGACCGCGGTTCGGGCACCCGTGCGTCGCAGATCCTCGACGGACAGGGCGCGCCGCCGCGCCGCCAGCCGCCGGCCGGACGTCCCGGTCCCAACAATGGTCCGAACAACGGTCCGAACGGCGGCCCCGGCGGCGGTCCTAACGGGAACGCCACCCAGGGCTTCCGGCAGCCGCCGCCCGGCGGACGGCCTCCCCAGGGCCGCCGGGTCCCGCCGCCGCCTCCGCCGTCGTCCTATCCGGAGACCGACCGCGAACCGGACCTGATCACGCACGCCGCGCACAACGGCTACGCCCCTTACGACGACCGGTACGACGACGACCCGTACGACGAGGAAACCCGCCTCGCCCAGTACTCGGACGACGCGGACTTCGAGGACGACCCGGAAGGCGAGGGAGACGGCAAGAAGGTCAAGATCCCGCTCTCGCCGATGCAGCGCCGCAAACGCCGGTGGAAGATCATCCGCCGGGTGCTGTACGCGATGTTCGGCCTGTTCGTCGTGGTGCCCGCGATCGCGTTCGTGATCACCTATTTCACCGTCGACGTGCCCTCGCCGCAGGACGTGCTCGCGAAGCAGAGCCAGCCGATCACCTTCTACTACGGCGACAAATCGGTGATGGGCCGGATCATCCCGGAGGGCGGCAACCGCGAACTGCTGCAGCCCAACCAGATTCCCGAGGTCGTCAAGCACGCCGTGTACTCGGCCGAGGACGCGACCTTCGAGACCAACTCCGGCTTCAACGTCATGGCGATCCTCCGGTCGGTCTTCAACCAGGCGACCGGCGGCACCGGCGGCGGTTCGACCATTTCGCAGCAGTACATCAAGCAGGCGACCAAAAACGACCAGGCCACCCTGTCCCGCAAGTGGACCGAGCTGGCGAAGTCGTTCAAGCTGAACAACGAGACGTCCAAATCGGACATCATCACCGGCTACCTGAACATCGTCTTCTTCGGCCGCCGCGCGAACGGCATCGCCGCCGCGTCGAAGGCGTACTTCGGCAAGGACGTCGCGCAGCTCAACGCGTCCGAGGCGGCGCTGCTCGCCGGGATGATCCAGGGACCGGGCAAGGACCAGGACACCGCGTACGTCCAGAAGCGCTGGACGTACGTGATGGACCAGATGGTGGCCAACCACTGGCTCTCGCCCGCCGACCGCAAGGCCGCGCAGTTCCCCACGCTGATCCCGCGCGACTCGCAGCAGAAGCAGGACGCCGGAACGCTGGACTACCACATCCAGCAGCGCATCTTGCAGGAACTGGACGCGAAGGGCTACAGCGAGGACAAGCTGGCCTCCACCGGCGCGAAGATCTACACGACGATCGACCCGAACGCGCAGAAGATCGCGGCGCAGTCCGTCCAGGACAACATGGAGGGCCAGACCGACGACAACCTCAGAGGAGCTCTGGTCGCCGTCGACCCGAGAACCGGGGGCGTGGTCGCCTATTACGGCGGGCCGACCACGGTGAAGAACGACGCGGGCAAGGACACGCTGGCCACGGACTGGGCGAATGTGCCGCAGAACCCCGGTTCGTCGATGAAGGCCTACGACCTCACGGCCTGGCTCAAGATGGGCAAGGGGCTCGGCGAAACCTTCGACGGCACCGACCGGCGGGAACTCGGCGGCCGCGTGGTCCGCAACGCGGGTGAAAGCTCCAGCTGCGGTCCGCAGTGCACGGTCAAAAAGGCCATGGAGGTCTCGGCGAACACCGTGTTCTACGACATGGTGCTGAACTGGACGAAACCGGCCCGGGTCGCGGAGGCCGCGAAGGAAGCGGGCGTGCAGGCTGCCCCGAAGGGCAAGGCCAAGCTCGGCACGAGCGACGCCAACATCGCCCTCGGCGGTGGCGCCACCGTGGTCACCCCGGAGGACATGGCCGCCGGGTACGCGTCGTTCGCCTCCGGCGGCGTACGGCGCGACCAGCACTTCGTCTCGAAGCTCACGAACTCCCAGGACGAGGTCATTTTCGACGACTCCGCCGGGCAGGGAAAACCCGCGTTCGACGACAACGCGGACAAGAGCAAGCAGATCGCCGGGAACGTGACCGACGCGCTCGGCCCGGTGATCGCCGAATCGCACCTGAAATGTCCGAGCGGCCACGAATGCGCGGGCAAGACCGGCACGCAGCAGTACGACCCGAAGGACAGCGACCCCGCCTCGTACAAGGACCGCAACGCTCAGACCTGGATGGTCGGGTACACGCCGTCGGTGTCGGCCGCGATCTGGATCGGCGGCGACGGCAACAAGCCGCTGCACGACAAGAACGACAAGCCGATCTTCGGTAAGACGATCGCGGGTCCGGCCTGGCAGGACTTCATGACGAACTACCTGAAGGACAAGCCGGGCGAGAAGTTCGACAAGGTCGACCCGATCGGCAAGGACGCCGACCAGGTCGTCACGTCGAGCAAGGCGCCACCGCCGCCGCGCGAAACGTCCAGCGAGCAGGCGCCGCCTCCGACGACGGAGTCCTCGTCGTCCGCGCCGCCGACCAGCTCGTCGCGTCCGACGTCCTCGACGACCAGCCCGACCCGGCCGAGCGGCATCTTCGGCGGCGGCACCGAACCCGGCAATCCGGGCAGCGGCGGCGCACCCGTGGTGAACGGCGAACCGCCGAGGCGCACCGGCTGATCCGCTTCAGCACCCGACGAAGAGGCTCCTCTCCGCACCGGAGAGGAGCCTCTTTTTGCCGGTACCGCCCGGCTGGGGGTGCGGTAGGTTCACCGACGGTCTCCCTCCCCCGCGAAGGGGATCGGCCAGGAGAGTGAACCTCGACCGGGGTTGCCGCGTCTGGTCATCAGAGGGCCTTCTGCGTCCGCAGGCTGCCCGTGTCCGAGAAGAGGATCCGCAGTGAACGACGACCGCAGCCGCTCCTGGCCCGACCGGGATCCCGACCCGCGGCGTCAACCACCTCCCTCCCAGCCCGGGCAGCCGCCGTGGGCCCGCGGTCCGCAGCGTCCCGCCGCGGGTCCGACCCGCCCGTCCGGACCCGCCGGGTCTCCGCCGCCGGGCCGCCGTCCGCCGCCTCCCGGCCGCCGGCCGGTCCCGCCGCCGCAGCGCGAGCCGGAGCTGATGACCCACCGGATGGTCGAGGACGACTACCGCGACCCGGGCTATCGGGGCGCCGATTACCGCGACGCCGGCTACCGCGACGAGGGTCCGCTCGATCCGGACGACGGGTATCCGCCGGAGGACTTGGACAAGAAGGGCCGCACGCCCGCGCAACGCAAAAAAAGACGTTGGAAGATCATCCGGCGGAGTGCCTACGCGTTCGTCGGCCTCTTCATCGTGATCCCGGCGATCGCGTTCGTGATCACCTACTTCATGGTCGACGTGCCCTCGCCGCAGAGCATCGCGCAGGGCCAGAACCAGGCCGTCACCTACCTCTACGCCGACGGCAGCCCGATGGGCAAGGACGTCCCCTCCGGCGGCAACCGGCAGATCCTCACCCCCGCGCAGATCCCGGACGTGGTGAAGCACGCGGTGATCGCGACCGAGGACTCGTCGTTCGAGACCAACTCCGGCTTCGACGTCACCGGCCTGCTGCGCGCGGCGTTCAACCAGCTCACCGGCAAGGCGGGCGGCGGGTCCACGATCTCGCAGCAGTACATCAAGAAGGCCACCGACAACGACGCCCCGACGCTCACCCGCAAATGGACCGAGCTGGCGAAGTCCTTCAAGATGAACCAGACGTACGAGAAGCAGGACATCATCACCGCGTACCTGAACATCATCTACTTCGGGCGCGGGGCGTACGGCGTCGGCGCGGCGTCGCAGGCCTTCTTCCACAAGGACGTCTCGAAGCTGGACTACACGGAGGCCGCGCTGCTGGCCGGGCTGATCCAGCAGCCGGGCCGTTCGGAGAACCCGAAGGTGGCCCAAGGCCGCTGGAACACCGCGCTCGACCGGATGCTCGAGAACAAGTACATCACCGCGCAGCAGCGGCAATCGGCGCAGTTCCCGCCGGTGATCCCGCTCGAGGAATCGAAGGACGACTCGAACGCGCCGTACAAGTTCATCAGCGCGCAGGTGAAGGCCGAGCTGGCGCAGCACGGCATCGACGACGACAAGTACTACGCGGGCGGCTACACGGTCCAGACCACTATTGACAAGCACGCCCAGGAGGTCGCGACCCAGGTGGCGACCGACGCGCTGAAGGACCAATCCGACGACCGGCTGCTCAATTCGCTGGTCGCGGTCGATCCGAAGACCGGCGGGGTGCTCGCGTACTACGGCGGGCCTGCGCTGGTCGACGTGAACGGGAAGAAGCAGGGCGCGCGCGACTGGGCGAACACGCCGCAGAACCCCGGTTCGTCGATGAAGGCGTTCGACCTCACCGCGTTCCTGAAGATGGGCAAGGGGATCAACGAGACCTTCGACGGCAGCAACAACCGGGTCTTCGACGGCCGCAAGGTGCGCAACGCGGGTCCCAGCTCCAGCTGTTCCGGGCAGTGCACCGTCGCCGAGGCGATGAAGCGGTCGGCGAACACGGTGTTCTACGACATGGTGCTGAACCAGACGCATCCGGGCCCGGTCGGGCAGGCCGCCCAGGAAGCGGGCGTCAAGACCAAGGACAACGGCGGCAAGTCGCTGATCTCCACCGCGGACGCCAACATCGCGCTCGGCGGCGGGAACACCCAGATCACGCCCGCGGACATGGCCAGCGCGTACGCGACCTTCGCCGCCAACGGCATCCAGCGCGACCGGCACTTCGTGCTGAAGGTGACCAACGCGCAGAAGGAAGTCGCCTACGAGGCGCAGCCGAGTGCGGGCAAGCCGGCGTTCGACAGCAGCGCGGACAAAGCCAAGCAGATCGCCGGCAACGTGACCATGGCGCTGGGCCCGGTGGTCGACTTCTCGCACCTGAAGTGCCCGTCCGGGCACGAATGCGCGGGCAAGACCGGTACGCAGCAGCACACGGTGCGGTCCGGCGAGCCGGCGTGGGCGGCGAACGCGAACGCGCAGACCTGGATGGTCGGCTACACGCCGTCGGTCTCGGTCGCCGCGTGGGTCGGCGCGGACGGCGACCAGGCGCTGCACGGTTCGGGCACGTCGCCGATCTACGGTTCGACGATCGCGGGTCCGATGTGGCAGAAGTTCCTCGACGGCTACCTCAAGGGCAAGCCCGCCGAGAAGTTCGACCAGGTGCCGCTGATCGGCGTTCAGGCCCCGCCGCCGCAGGGCGATCAGAACGCGGGCGACGAGCCGCCGCAGCAGACCGCCACCAACCAGCCGGATCCGGGCGACGACGGGAACGACCACGGCGGCCCGATCACCGGCGGGCCCAGCCAGCCGCATTGGCCGACCGGGCTCCCGCACTGGCCGTCCGGCAAGCCGTCGTCGCACAACCCGCCTACTGGCGGTCCGTCGACCGGCGAGGATCCGCCGCAGGAGTAAGGAAAAGGCCGTGGCCGCGACGGTGGGGGGAGTCCGTCGCGGCCACGGCCGTTCAGGGGCGGCCTCAGCCGCCGAGCGTGATCACGCGGCCTTCGGCGCCCGAGCGGTGCGCCGCTTCGATCACGCGCAACGCCTCGACCGCGCTCGCCGGGTCGACCGGGAAGTCCGCCTCGCCGCGCAGGGCGTCCCGGACCTGGGCGTAAAACGCTTCGTAGCAACCGGTTTCGGTCGGCACGAGTTCGGTTTCGTCGTTCACGCCGAGCCTTCCGGCGTCGCTTTCCGGCTCCACGCCCCAGCCGTCGTCGCCGGGGCGGAGACCGGCCTTGATCTGCGGCTCTTGGACGTCGAGGCCGTATTTGGTGAACGTCGCCTGATCGCCGAGCACGCGGAACCGCGGGTTGCGAGTGCCGGCGAGCGCTGACGACCACAGGTGCGAGCGCACGCCGTTCGCGTGGTGCAGAGCGACGAACACGTCGTCGTCCACCTGCACGCCGGGGCGGCGGCGGTCGACCTCCGCGTAAACCTGGGTGACCGGGCCGAACAGCTGCAGCGCCTGGTCGACGATGTGCGCGCCGAGGTCGTAGAGCAGACCGCCGGCCTCGGCCGGGTCGCCGAACTCGCGCCAGTTGTCCTTGATTTCCGGCACCCAGCGGTCGTAGCGGGATTCGAAGCGGAAGACCTCGCCGAGGCGACCGGAGTCGAGCACCTTGCCGACGGTGCGGAAATCCGAGTCCCAGCGGCGGTTCTGGAACACCGTGAGGCCGACTCCCTTGGCCTTCGCCGCGTCGACGACCTGCTGCGCCTCCGCCGCGGTCGGCGCGAACGGCTTGTCCACGACCACCGGAATACCGGCCTCGATCGCGCGGAGGGCGAGCGGCACGTGAGTCCGGTTCGGCGTGGTCACCACGATCAGGTCGAGATCACCCGCGCGGGCGAAAAGCGCGTCCGCGTCCGGAACCACTTCGGCACTGGGGTGCTCGGCGCGCGCCTGCGCGGCCCGGTCCGGGTTCGCGGTCACCAGCACGGCCGGGACCAGGCCCGGCGTCGCCGCGACCAGCGGCGCGTGGAAGATCCGGCCGCCGATCCCGTACCCGAGGATGCCGACCCGCGCGTCATCAGCCATGACCCCCATTAAACAACACTGTTGCGTAATAGGCCACCCGTCCGAGATGATCGGCCGATGGCGGAAACCGGCGTCAACCTGCGCGGGCTGCGACGCCACAACCGCGCGCTGCTGCTCGGGCACATCCTGCGCGCGGGCGGGCTGAGCCGGGTCGAGCTGGCGCAGCGGTCCGGGCTGACCCAGCAGGCGGTGTCGAAAATCGTGTCCGACCTGCTTCCCGAAGGGCTGCTGGACGTCGAACGCGCACCCGCGGCCGGGGTCGGCAAACCGCGCACGATGCTGCGGCTGCGCGCGGAAGCCCGCTGCGCGCTCGGCGCGCAGCTCGACCGGGACGGCTACCTCGTGCTGCGCACCGGCCTGACCGGCGAGGTCGAGGACATCGTGGAAGGCCCGCTGCCGATCGGCTTCAGCCCGGAGGCCGCGGTGACCGCGATCGCCGACGGCGTGCGCAAACTGGTCGCCGACTTCGATCCGGCGCGCGTGCTCGGGCTCGGCGTAGGCGCGGTGGGACCGCTCGACCACCACGCGGGCCGCGTCCGCGACGCCACGAACATGCCCGGCTGGCACGACGTCCCGCTGCGCGACTTGCTCGCCGAACGCACCGGGCTGCCGGTCACGCTGGACAAAAACACCAACTCCGCCGCTTTCGCGCACGCCTGGCCGGAGGAAACCTCGGCGGCGACCGCGGTGGTGCTCGTCGGCACCGGAATCGGCGTCGGACTGCTGATCGACGGACGCGTCTACCGAGGCCCGCGCACCAACGCGGGTGAGTTCGGCCACACCACCATCGCGTACGCCGGACCGCGCTGCGCCTGCGGCCGCCGCGGCTGCGTCGAGGTCATGCACCGCGCCGCGGGCACGCCGCACGACGCCGCCCGGCTGCTCGGCATCGGGCTCGCCGACCTGGTGCAGGTGCTCGATCTCGAGCGGATCGTCCTGTTCGGACGGACGATCCGCGGCGCGCCCGAGGTCTACCGCGAAACGGTCTCGCAGCAGCTGCGCGACCTGCTGCCGGTGCCGTACTGGCAGCGCATCGACGTCGAATTGAGCGATCTCGACGAGGAAGCGGTGGCCCTCGGCGCGGCTTTCGAGGTGCTTGCCGGGTTCTACGAGGATCCGAAATGACCGGCAGCCCACTCGCGGACCGATAGCATCCCGACGTGTCCCGCGTCTCCGACCCCGCCGACGAGCCGGATTCGGCTCCCCGCACGCTCACCCCGGCGGAGCGAATCGCCCCCAGCCGGCACGACCCGCTGGTGGCCGCCGCGACGAGACCCGTCGGCGGTCCGGTCGGCACGCACGCGGCGGTCGGCAGGCAGTGGTTCTGGTCGCCGCAGCGCGTCGGGCTCGCGATGGCCGTGCTCGCGCTCGTGGTGTGCTGGTTCGGCAAGGCGTCGTGCATCCAGCAGTACAGCGATTCCAACGGCGTGCACCAGCTCGACTGGCGCTCGGGCCGTCCGTTCGTCGCGATGTGCTACTCCGACATCGTCCCGCTCTACAGCTCGGAAAAGCTCGACGACGCGCACACCTTCCCCTACGTCACGTCGTGGCAGGAGGATTCGCAGACCGCGGAGAACCAGACCCGGTACATGGAGTACCCGGTGGTCACCGGCCTGTTCCAGTGGATCAACGCGAAGCTCGCGGCGGGCTGGACGTCGGTCGCGAACGCGGGCTGGCTGCCCGGCGCGCTTCCGGTGGCGATCTACTTCAACATCTCCGCGTTCTGGCTGGCGCTCGCCTGGCTGGTCACCGTGTGGGCCACCGGGCGGACGACGAAACGCCGGCCGTGGGACGCGGTGCTCGTCGCCATCTCGCCGCTGGTGCTGGTCCATACCTTCACCAACTTCGACGCACTCGCCACCGCGGCCACCGCCGCCGGGATCCTGGCGTGGTCGCGAAAACGCCCGGAGGTCGCGGGAGTCCTGTTTGGACTAGGCGTCGCCACGAAGTTGTATCCGCTGTTACTGGTCGGGGTGCTGTTCCTGTTGTGCCTGCGCGCCGGGAAGCTGAGTGCGTGGAGCCGGACCGCGGCGTTCACCGTGCTGGCCTGGCTGGTGGTGAACGTCCCGTTCATCGTGGCCGCGCCGCGCGGCTGGTGGGAGTTCTTCCGGCTCAACACGTTGCGGCCGATGGACCCGGATTCGCTCTACAACGTCGTCTCCTACGTCACCGGCTGGGCGGGCTTCGACGGAGTGCTCCAAAAAGGACAGACCCCGGCCGTGCTGAACATCGTGGTCGCGGTGCTGTTTGTGCTCTGCTGCGCCGGAATCGCGTACGTCGCGCTCACCGCGCCCCGGCGGCCGAGATTCGGGCAGCTGGCCTTCCTTGTCGTAGCGGCGTTCCTGCTGACGAACAAGGTGTGGAGCCCGCAGTACTCGCTGTGGCTCGTCCCGCTGGCGGTGCTGGCGATCCCGCGCTGGCGGCTGCTGCTGGGCTGGATGGTCATCGACGCGGCGGTGTGGGCGCCGCGGATGTTCTATTACCTCGGGGTCGACCACAAAGGACTGCCCGCGGGCTGGTTCCTCGGCGGCGTCGTGATCCGCGACCTCGCCGTCGTTGGATTGTGCGTGCTGGTGATTCGCGAGATCTACCGTCCGCGCACCGACCTGGTCCGGCTCTCCGGCGACGACGACCCGGCGGGCGGCGTGCTGGAGCGGGCCCGCGACAAGGTCACCTTCGCCGCCTTCCGCCGCTCCGCCGCTCACGCTCAGCAGCCGGTCTCGTGATCCGTGAAGGACTCCTTGAGGGAATCTGATTCCCGCAAGGAGTCCTTCACGGCTCTCAGGCGAGTTGTTTGCGCAGGTAGGCGATGTCGGCGGCCTGGCCTTCGCCCGGCGTCTCGACGACCACCGGCGCGCCCGCCTGCCGCACGACCTCGGCGAGCAGCTCCGGTTCGATCGTGCCGTCGCCGTCGACCACCGACGCGTGCCGGTCGCGGTTGGAACCGTGCTCGTCGCGGGAGTTGTTGCAGTGCACCAGGTCGATCCGGCCGGTGATGGCCTTGACCTTCTCCACCGCGGTCGCCAGGTCCCAGCCCGCCGCGTAGGCGTGGCAGGTGTCGAGGCAGAACCCCGCGCCGAACTCGCCGACCTTGTCCCACAGCCGGGCGATCACGTCGAGCTCGCGGGTCATCGCGTTGTCGCCGCCCGCGGTGTTCTCGATCAGGATCGGCACCGCGAAGCCGCCCTTCTCCGCCTCGCGCTCGAAAAGCTTGCGCCAGTTGACCAAGCCCTCCTCGACGTCGTCGCCGGCCCCGACGTGCCCGCCGTGCACGATCAGGCCCTTCGCGCCGATCGCGGCGGCCCCGTCGGCGTGCTGGGTGACGTTCTTGCGGGACGGGATGCGGATCCGGTTGTTCTTGGACGCGACGTTGATCAGGTACGGCGCGTGGATGAACACCTCCACCGGGGAGGCCTTGATCTCCTCGCCGTGCGGATGCGGTTTCGGTGCTTTCCACCCCTGCGGGTCGGAGAGGAAGAACTGGACGACGTCGGCTTCTCGCTCGGCGACGGCGGCCAGCGGATCGTCGTCGCGGACATGGGCGCCAATCTGCATGCCCTGACGCTACTACCGGGCGAATCTCCCCCTTCCGCCCGAGTTGGTGACGCTCGTGGAGTACCGTGAGCGCGTTCCGTGATCCATTCGGAGTGAGCAAGTCGGGGGAGGAAGGCATGCGGAAGCGCGCTGGACGGATGACCGCACTGGGGGTCGCGCTCGCGGCGCCGCTGCTGTCCGCGGTTCTGACGTTTCCCGCCACCGCCTCCGCGGATCCCAGCCCCACCGTGACCGGCGACTGCGAATCCACCCTGCAGAACGGCAAGAACGGCAACGGCCTCGCGCTCGACGCGGGCGCTCCGCTCAACGCGCCGAACCGGCTCACGGTCGGCCTCGATTCGAAGGCGAAGCAGACCGACGGCAAGGCCCCGGCGCTCGCGCTCCCGGTCGGCGACACCGTCCGGGCACTGGGCGTCGGCGAGGTCCCAGCGGTCGGCGACACGGCCGCGAAGGACACCTGCCCGTTTGTGCAGGCCGCGGCGAACGGCGTCGGCAACGCGACCCAGGGCCTGGTCGGCGGGCTCCCGGTAACCCCGCCCCCAGGCCCGCAGCCGACTCCCGAGCCGCCGAAGCCCAACCCGCCGTCCCCCGCTCCCGGCCCCGGCGGCCCGGGCCAGCCCGTCCCCGGCGGAGACACGCTCGGCCCGGTGACCTCGGTCGACGGGCTGTCCGGTCTCGACTCGGTGTCCGGCATCTTCACCGGAGCCGCGATGCTCCCGGCGAGCTTCGTGCAGGCCCCGCTCGTCACCCAGGTCGTCCCGGGCCAGCTGCCGCAGCCGGACCAGGTGCCGACGGTCGACGCGAAGAAGTCCGGCACCGCCGAGGCGCTGCCCGCGGCCAACCCGCCCGCCCGGCTGCCGCTGCTGATCGCCGTGCTGGCGCTCGCGATGGTGGCCGCCGCGCTGGTGCGCGCCTGGCTGCGCCGCAAGCCCGCCTGACCCAGCCTCGGCCCTGACTCGATCTGACTCTCAGTAGCGCCCGCTTCCACCCGAATGCCTGACCTCGGAGGGGAGGCGGGCGTTACTCGTCTTCGTTACCGTCGTTGTCCTCAGCAAGGCAGGTACAACGGACGCGGCGAAAGGGTCGACGGCCATGCAGCAGCACCGGGCACGGAGGGCAACCGCAGTGGGCGCCGCCGCTTTCGTCCTGGCCGGCTCCGCCGCGCTCGCCGCCCCAGGCACCGCGTCGGCGGGCACTCTGACCGCGACCTGCGGTTCCACCATCACGGCGCATCCCGGCGACCACGTCCAGGCGACCACTCCGCTGCTCGGCCTCCCGATCGATCTCGGCATCGTCGGCCAGGTCTCGGGCGTGCTCACCGGCACCATCAACTCGGTACTCGGCACGCTCTGCAAGGTCACGGTGAACGTGGTCAACACCGTCGTCGCGCCGGTCCCGGTGGTCGGCGCACCGGCCGCGAGCGCGGTCAACGGCGCGGTCGCGGGCGGCACCAACGCGGTGCAGCAGGGCGTCGCCGCCGTCGGCCAGGGCTTCAGCGGCAACCAGCCGGGCAAGCAGAACCCGGGCCCGAACCCGCAGCAGCCACCGTCCGGCAGCAATGGCGGCAACCCGCAGCAGGGCGGCTCGCCGGGGCAGCAGTCGCAAATGCCGGGCTCGAACAGCCCGGTCCTCGGCGATTTCGGCGGGGCGGGCGGAGGAGCCGCGCCGTTCTCGGCTTTCCTGCCGAATTTCAGCAATTTGTCGTACGGCTACAGCACCGGATACGCGCCGATGCGCGATTACAGCGGCATCCCGATGGCGATGGCCGGATTGTTCAGCCCGTCGCCCTCGCTGCGCTACGGCAGCCAAATCCCGGGTTACGCGCCGCAGTACGGCGTTTCCAACCCGGACGGCACCTCGGGCGGCGACCGCACGATCCAGAACGCCGGTAATGCCGAAGCGTTGCCTGGCACCGGTGGCAACCACACGAACGGGTTGGACTGGCCAGTTCTGGTGGCAGTTTTGGCACTCTCCGGAGTCAGCGCGGGCCTGGTCCGCACCTGGGTGCTCCGCCGAATGGCCGCTGCAGGTTAGGCCAACTCACCAGTATCTTTACCGGAGTCCACTCGTTGTCCCAGATGCGACGAATCATGCCCACGGACCCCGGAGGATAGTGCTCGTGCGGAAACTCCCCACCTGGAAGCGAACCCGTCGAGCACTCACCGTCACCGCTCTCGCTGCCCTGTTCACCGGCGGCACGTTCCTGGGCGCCGGCACCGCGTCCGCCGCGACCACGCTCGCGAACCAGTGCAAGGGCGCGGTCGCCGGCGGCATGGGCGATTCGGTCGCCGTGCCCGGTTCGGCGGTCAAGGAGATCGTCCGCCAGTCGGCCAAGAACCAGGTGACCTTCTGGAGCTTGGCCACCGTCTGGCCGGATTCGCTGGCGAACGCCATCGCGAACAAGGGCAACCTGCAGGTCGGCGCGATCCCTAACGCCGCTGGCGGCACGATCAGCGGCGACGCGATCGGCCAGGTCGTCTCGGACGCGCTGAAGAACGAATGGGGGCTCGGCGTCCTGCCGGACACCAAGACCAAGGTGCTGAACGGGATCCGCAGCGGCGTCGCGTCCGCGTGCGGGCTCACCACGACGGCGAACAACTACCAGGCGCCGTCGTCCTCGAACTCCCCGTCGAACGGCGGCGCCCAGTCGAACGGGAACGCGCCCGCGCAGAACGGCGGCGGCAACCCGCTCGGCGACTACCAGCCGGGCTCGACCGGGATCGCCCCGCCGCGCGACTACGGCAACATCCCGACCGCGAGCCCGGGCAACCCCGGCGTGCTCGGCACCGCGATCGCCCCCGGCGCGCGCTACGGCACGCTGCCCGGTTCCGGCGCGCTGCCGCAGCAGCCCTCGGCAGGCCAGGACCCGCAGGGACAGCAGGGCCCGGACATCCGCAACGCGGGCAACGCCGAATCGCTGGCGAGCCAGGGCCGGCCCTCCGACGTCCAGCTGCCGATGCTGCTCGCGGTGATCGTGCTGGCCGGCGTCACCGCCGGACTGGTCCGCACCTGGGTGCTGCGCCGCGTGAGCTGACCCGCCGGACGGGACTGTCGGACCCGCCGGGTACGCTTGCCTGGACAAACCCTCCTGTCACGGATCCGCCGTGACCGCGAGCCCATAGGAGGTGAGTGGTTATGTCACGCCATTACGAGGTAATGGTCATCCTGGACCCGACGCTCGACGAGCGTACGGTCGCGCCCACGCTGGACAACTTCCTCAACGTGATCCGCACTTCGGGCGGAAGCGTCGAGAAGGTTGACGTGTGGGGCCGCCGTCGCTTGGCGTACGAGATCAAGAAGAACGCCGAGGGCATCTACGCGCTGCTGGACCTGAACTCGACGTCCGAGGCCGTCAAGGAACTGGACCGCCAGCTGTCGCTGCAGGAAACCGTGCTGCGCACCAAGGTCATGCGCCGCGAGGTCAAGGCCGCGGCCAAGCCCGCGCCCGCCAAGGCCTGATCCGAGCCCGATCCGAAGGGACGCCATCCGTGGCTGGAGACACCGTCATCACCGTGGTCGGGAACCTCACGTCCGACCCGGAGCTGCGCTTCACCCCGTCCGGTGCGGCGGTCGCGAACTTCACCGTCGCGTCCACCCCGCGCACGCTCGACCGCCAGAGCGGCGAGTGGAAGGACGGCGAGGCGCTGTTCCTGCGCTGCAACATCTGGCGGCAGGCGGCGGAAAACGTCGCCGAGTCGCTCACGCGGGGCGCCCGCGTGGTGGTGCAGGGGCGGCTGAAGCAGCGGTCTTTCGAGACCAAGGAAGGCGAGAAGCGCACCGTCGTAGAGCTCGAGGTCGACGAGATCGGCCCCTCGCTGCGCTACGCGACGGCGAAGGTCAACAAGGTCAGCCGCGGTGGCGGCGGCGGTGGTGACTTCGGCGGCGGAGGAGGCGGCGGCTTCAACGGCGGCGGCGGAAATCGCGGCGGCGGTGGCGGCAACAGCGCGCCCGCCGACGACCCGTGGGGCTCGGCCCCGCCCGCGGGCGGTGGCGGCGGAGGCTTCTCCGACGAACCCCCGTTCTGATCTCATTTCTTTCTAGAATTCCAGGAGTACACCAGTGGCCAAGCCACCCATTCGCAAGCCCAAGAAGAAGGTCTGCGTGTTCTGCAAGGCCGAGAAGAAGGGCCGCCCGGAGACGATCGACTACAAGGACACCAACCTGCTGCGGAAGTACATCTCCGACCGCGGCAAGATCCGTGCCCGTCGCGTCACCGGCAACTGCAGCCAGCACCAGCGCGACATCGCCATCGCGGTGAAGAACTCGCGCGAGATGGCTCTGCTGCCCTACACGTCCACCGCGCGCTGAGGGGAGCACTAGTCATGGCGAAGATCATTCTCACCACGGACGTGGCGAACCTCGGCGGCCCCGGCGACATCGTCGAGGTCAAGGACGGCTACGCCCGCAACTACCTGCTGCCGCGCGGCTACGCCATCGTGGCCAGCAAGGGCGCGGAGAAGAACGTGCGCACGATCCAGCGCGCACAGGAATCCCGCCGCATCCGCGACCTCGACCACGCCAAGGAGATCAAGGCGACGCTCGAGGGCCTCGGCGCGATCCAGCTGACCGGCAAGGCCGCGGCGGGCTCGAAGAAGCTGTTCGGCTCGATCACCGCCGGCGAAATCGTCGACGCGATCAAGGCACAGGGCGGCCCGCTGCTCGACAAGCGCGTCCTGGACCTGCGCGACCACATCAAGACGGTCGGCAAGCACTCGGTCAACGCCCGCCTGCACCCGAACGTGAAGGTGGACCTCCGGCTCGAGGTCAAGGCCACGGCCGCGAACTGACGCTCGCGTCTTTTTTCCGCGAACCGCCCCCGGGGATTCTTCCCCGGGGGCGGTTTCGTTTCGGCGGTCTTCCCGCAGCTCGGGCCCACTCTCGAAACAACTGAACGCGAAGCGGGAACCAACGGGCGTGCGTTACCATCCAACTTGCTGATCTCGCCGCTTGGGGAGCGAGAACTGTGCCAAAGGGGGTCACCGGATGTCCGACGTACCACCGCCCGCGCCGATCATGGTCGGCGGATACGGATCCGCAGGCGGGTACAAATTCAGCGAGGACGAGGTCGACTCGGTCATCAAGCAGTGGGAAGACCTGCTCACGAATCTGAGCACGGACCTCAACCACGCGCAGACGATCGCCGACGTCAAGCGCCCGGCCGACGAGTTCGCCAGCAATGACTTCGTCGACAAGGGCGCCAATCCGTCCGGGCAGACCCTGTTGACCCAGCATCAGCGCATGGTCGACTACGTCACCAACTTCATCACCGCGTTGAAGGCCGCCAAAAACAAAATCACCGTCGCCGAGCAGGAAGCACGCGACGCCGCAAGCAAGACGAAGGTCTGAGCTGCTCATGCCGCACCGCACCATCCGGATCGCCGCCGCTGCCGTCGCCGCTCTCGGTCTTCTGACCGCCTGCGGCGGAGGAGGAAAGACCGGCGGAGGTGACACCCCCTCGCAGGCGCCTGCCAGTTCGAGCGCGACCGGAGGCGGCTCGGGCCCCAAGGTCCCCGCTGCGCTGCCCACCCAGGACTTGCTGGGTGCCAACCCGTGCAAGGTCCTCACCGATGCCGAGACGACCGACTTCGGGCTGGCCGTGCCCGGGGAGACGCTGACCGGGGACCTCCCCGGCTGCCAGTGGAGGTCGGCCGACGAGGGCCGGAACTCCATCGGCATGCGGGTGGTTCCGCAGAACAAGGGCGGCATCAGCGACATCTACGACCAGAAGTCGGGGCAGGCCTACTTCGAGCCGGTGAGCGTCGACGGCTATCCGGGCGTTTTCACCTCCAAGGCCGATCTGCGGCCCAGCGGCAACTGCCAGCTGTGGCTCGGGGTCACCGACCAGCTCGCCATCACCATCACGCCCGCGATCGGGGTCGGCCCGAACAAGAGCAACCCCTGCGGTCTCGCGCAGAAGTTCGGGAACGCGGTGGTCACACATCTCAAGGCTGCGAAATGACCACCAGGCAGCTGGTGCCCAGCACGGAAGGAATGGCTCATCATGGGGAATGACGCCAACACCGTAGGCAAGGAACTGAAGTACGCGGCCGCCGGCGCAGGCGTCGGCGCTGCGGTCGGTTCGGTCGTGCCGGTCGTCGGCACCGCCGTCGGCGCGGCAGGCGGTGCGCTGGTCGGCAGCCTTGTCGGCCTCTTCAGCGGCGGTCCCGACGCGAAACTCGCCGAGGCGGACCTCGGCGGGCGCTCGATCGACGCGCGCACCATCTGGGAAAAGATCCACGTCGGCGACAGCTCGTCGCTGCAAGGCGGCGTCAACGCGGCCAACACCCTCAAGACCGTGCACAACGACCGCATCACCGAGATCGACAACCTGAACAAAAAGATGGACGCTGCCTGGCAGGGCGGCGGTGCCACCGCGGCCCAGGCCGGCGCGCACCCGCTGGGCGTCTGGCTCCAGGACTCGGTCAACAACCTCGGCAAGAGCCACACGTACCTGAACACGCAGGTCGACTGCTTCTCCACGGTCAAGGGCAAGGTCCAGGAGATCGCCAAGGACCCGCCGCACGCCGGGTTCGTCGACGGGATCAACCCGTGGAGCGACAAAGACGACGAGATCAACAAGTACAACGAAGACGGCAAGGCGAACGTCCAGGCCTACACCAACTACTTCAACGCCAGCGGCCAGAACGCCGGCGGGCTGCCGCAGTACAGCGCCTGGCAGGGCAACAACATCTCGAACCCGGGCGGCAACGGAGGCGACTTCGGCGGCGGTCCCGGCGGCACCGGCGGAAACTTCGGGGGCGGCCCCGGCGGCGGTGGCGGCGGCTTCACCCCGCCGAAGATGGACCCGCCCAAGTTCACCCCGACCCCGCCCAGCACCCCGCCGCACACGACGTTCCCCCCTGGCGGACCGGGCGGTCCTGGGCACAACATCACGGACCCGACCGGGCACTACCCCGGCGGCGGAGACGGCACGAGCACCTCGGGCTGGACGCCTCCGACGACCGACCCGAGCAAGTTCAACCCGAGCACGTTCGGACCCGGCGGCGGTGCGGGCCAGTTCGGTCCGGGCGGCGGTGGCGGCGGCGCGGGTTCCGGCGCCGGTGCGGCTTTCGGTCCCGGTGCGTTCGGCGCGGGCGCGGGCTTCGGTCCCGGCGGCACCGGTTCCGGCGCGGCCGCGGGCGGCATGGCCGGCGGAGCCGGAGCGGGCGGCATGGGCGCCGGAGCCGGCATGCGCGGCGGCGCGGCGGGCAAAGCCGGTGCGGCCGGAATGGGCGGCATGGGCGCCGGAGCCAAGGGCGGCAAGGGCCAGGAGGACGAGGAGCACCAGACGAAGTACCTGGTGGAAGAGGACTCCAACGAACTCTTCGGCTCCGACCAGCTGACCGTTCCTCCCGTGATCGGTGAATGAGGCCAGCCGACGTGATCACGCTTGACCGACCCACCAAGTTCACCCTCCCGACGCTGTACAACCTGATCCGGCGTCGGGGCGGTGAGCCCCATCAGGCCATCGCCGAGATCCCGGTGTTCCACGACCCGGACGCCGAGCGGAAGCTGGACCAGCAGGTCAACGAGGCGCTGACCGAGTCCGGCCTGATGGGCCCGCGCGGCATGGACCGCGATCTGCTCGCGCTGATCGAATCCATCTCGCATCCGCAATTGGAGTACTACGGCTGGTTCGACGGCACGTTCGAGGACGGCAGCCCCGGCAACTACTCGGTGCTGTGCGGCAGCGGCAACGGCGGCGGCTTCGGGCTGCTCCGGATCATCGGCGAGAACACCGTCACGGTGTCGCGCCAGCGGCCGGACCTGCTGTTGCAGACGTTCCTCGACCTCATGCCCGCGGGCAAGGCGGCGGCCGGTCAGCCGCTCGTCACCAGCCGCAGCGAGTACGAGAGCGGCCGCTCCGCCGGGTCGGAGGAAGTTTCGCAGCGCTCGATCATGCAAAGCGGACAGCGGAGCGACCAGCTTTCGCCGCTCAAGGAGATCCAGCGGATCCTCAAGCTGCCGCGCACCGGCAGCGGCGCGCTGTACGTCGCCACTCGCCCGAACGGCGGACGGCGGCGGCGCATCCCGAAGCCGGTGAACTTCATCGACACCAGCGAGGGCCGGTGGCTGATGGAGGAGCGGCCGGGACAGGATTCGCTCATCGTCTTCACCCCGGGCACTCCGCAGGCGCTCTCCGAACGGCTCCGCCAAGCTCAAAGCGCCTTGGGCTGACCGCCCCGAGCGTTACTCCGGGTGGGGTTCCCGGTACGGCACCGCGAGGTGGCCGGCCGGTGAACCTCACCCGGTTTCGCGTTTGCACCCGGTTAACCTGCGCTTTTCCCGGATTGGTCACCACGGGTAGTCACCGGCTGGGCCAGGTGTGGAATTCTCCTTCGTTCAGCCCATCGGGTCAGTGATCTACCGTGCGTAGCAACCATCCACAGGGCGGTGGATCGCGGCCGGTGCGACACGCCGAAGAACCAGTTCGACACGACACGCCGGACGAGTTTTCGCGAAGTTCTCCACAGTCTCTACACAGGCCTTGACCTGCGAGTTTAGTGAAGCCGATCAGCACTGTCCCCACTTTGTCCACAGGCTCACCGGCACCTGTGATTCGTTGCCCCCAGTCATCCACAGGTTGTCCACAAGACGGTCAACACCCGGAATTGCGCTCGTCCTTCCGGGGGATCTAGCGTGCGATCGCGCTCAGTACTCCCGGTGGCCCCGCGTGGCGGTCACCGGCGCGGGGAACCGCCCGGTCCATCATCGAAGAGGACCGGACGGACAAGGTGGGAAAGCCGGGCCGACTCCGGCATACTCGAACAGGCGTTCGCCTTGACCGGCCTCTTCGCGAGGCGGGCGGCGGACGCGGTTCGGCACAGCACAGGCGCACGCGAGACAGGCGCAAGCGAGACGACGGGGCCGGCCGGAACGACGGCGGGGCGAGGGGAGGTGTCCGGGCAGTGGCGGTGACCGATGACCGCGGTCCGGCGTACGCGGAGTCCGATCCGGGTCCGAGCGACCCCGGCCCTGGCGGGTTCGACCGCCAGCCGCCGCAGGACATCGCGGCGGAGCAGTCCGTGCTCGGCGGCATGCTGCTGTCGAAGGACGCGGTCGCCGACGTCATCGAAGCGCTCGGGCCCGGCGATTTCTACCGGCCCGCGCACCAGGCCGTCTACGACTGCATCCTCGACCTCTACGGTCGCGGCGAACCGGCCGACCCGATCACCGTGGCGGCCGAGCTGGAACGACGCGGCGAACTCGGCCGCGTCGGCGGGGCTCCGTACCTGCACACGCTCATCGCGACCGTGCCCACCGCGGCCAACGCGGGCTATTACGCGGAGATCGTGTCCGAGAAGGCGGTGCTGCGCCGGCTCGTGGAAGCGGGCACCCGCATCGTGCAGTACGGCTACGGCGCGGCCGCGGCCGACGGCGCGAACATCGACGAGGTCGTCGACCGCGCACAGGCCGCGATCTACGACGTCACCGAACGCCGCACGAGCGAGGACTACGTCGCGCTGGAAGACCTGCTCCAGCCGACCATGGACGAGATCGACGCGATCGCCTCGCGCGGCGGGCAGTCCCAGGGCATCCCGACCGGGTTCGCCGATTTCGACGAATTGACCAACGGCCTGCACCCCGGCCAGATGATCATCGTCGCGGCCCGCCCCGGTGTCGGCAAGTCGACTTTGGGGCTGGACTTCGTCCGTTCCGCGTCCATCAAGCACGGCCTGACCAGCGTCATCTTCTCGCTGGAAATGAGCCGCACGGAGATCGTGATGCGCATGCTGTCGGCCGAGGCGAAAATCCGCCTCGCCGACATGCGCGGCGGCAAGATGTCCGACGACGACTGGACGCGGCTGGCGCGGCGGATGAGCGAGGTGTCCGAGGCCCCGCTGTTCGTCGACGACTCGCCGAACATGACGATGATGGAGATCCGCGCGAAGGCCCGCCGGCTCAAGCAGCGGCACGACCTGAAGCTCGTGGTCGTCGACTACCTGCAGCTGATGACCTCGGGCAAGCGCGTCGAATCGCGGCAGCAGGAAGTGTCGGAGTTCTCCCGTCAGCTGAAGCTGCTGGCGAAGGAGATCGAGGTGCCGGTGATCGCGATCTCCCAGCTGAACCGTGGTCCGGAACAGCGCACCGACAAGAAGCCGATGCTGTCGGACCTTCGTGAATCCGGCTCGCTGGAGCAGGACGCGGACATCGTCATCCTGATCAACCGCCCGGACGCCTGGGAACGCGACGACCCGCGCGCCGGGGAAGCGGACCTGATCCTGGCGAAGCACCGTGCCGGTCCGACGAGCACGATCGTGGTCGCGCACCAGCTGCACTACAGCCGCTTCGCCGACCTGGCCCACGACTGACGCGAGCCGGCAGGGGTGCAAAGCTGGCCGCACCTCGCGCGAGAGCCTGCGCGATCGCCGTCAGAACCGAAGACAATTCACTGCTCGGACGAGTCCGGCGCGCCGTCTCGGAGGAAGGCGTGCAGGGTGTCGAGCAGTTCCGTGACGCGGTCGGGTCCGATGGCATCGAATCGGCGTTGCAGTTCCGGTCGAATGCGCCGCGCGATGAGGCCGACGATCCGGCGTCCCTCGTCGGTCAGGCTGACCGTGAGTCGTCGCGCGTCGGCTGTGGTGCTGATGCGCTGCAGCAGGCCGGCGCGAACGAGGCGGGTGATGGTGCGGCTGGTCGCGCTCGGGTGAGTGCTCAGCTGCCGCGTCAGCTCCGCGGGTGACACCGCTCCGCGGGAAGCGGCCCGCAGCACCATGAACTCGCTCACGTCCAGCTCCGCGATCCCGGCGATGTGCTGCCGGGCGTCATCGACGAGCAGCCGATTCACCCGGTACAGCACCTCCACGAAATCGAGTACCGCACTGTCCGCTTCCATCGGCGTACAGTAGCAGCTGTCAATAGTTGACAGATGCAAAGCACTGGAGGATTGCCGTGCAGCGGTTCGATGTGCACGCACATGCGGTCGCGCCGGGAACGGATGTCGCGTCCTTACCAGCGGCCCAGGCGCTGATGAAGCGCGAAGGGTTCGCCGGCAGCATCCCGGGCGCCGGCTGGAGCGTCGACGGAGCACTGCGGTTCATGGACGAGCAGGGCATCGCGTTGCAACTGCTGTCGATGCCCGGCGCGCTGGACGCGGAGCAGGCGAGGACGTGGAACGAACGAACCGCCGGCATCGTGGCCGCGCATCCGGACCGGTTCGGGCTGCTGGCGGCACTGCCCATGGCAGATCCCGACCGCGCCATTGAAGAGATCCGCTACGCGACCGATCAGCTGCACGCCGACGGGTTCGTCCTCGCCACCAACTACGACGGCGTGTACTTCGGCGACGCCCGTTTCGAACCGGCCTTCGCGGAGCTTGACCGGCATCGGCTGCCGGTGTTCGTGCATCCAGTGTTGCCACCGGCGTTCGACCGGCTGGGCCTCGGCCGACCGGGACCGCTGATCGAATACCCGATGGACACGGCCCGCACGATCGTCGACGCGATCTTCGCCGGAGTGTTGCTGCGGCACCGGAATCTCCGCCTCGTCCTCGCCCACGCCGGGGGCGTACTCCCCACGCTGCAAGACCGCATCGCCCTCGCCGGACCCGAGCCGTGGGTCGCGAACCCGTTGCGGCTGACCTCGGAGCAACTGACCGAGCAGCTCCGCGGCCTCTACCTGGACACCGCGATCGGGGGCGGCCCCGCCGGCATCGTTCCCGCCGTCCAGATGGTCGGCGTGGACCACCTCGTTTTCGGCACGGACTACCCGCCGGCGGGGATCGACATCATCACCGCCACGTCGAAGAATCTCGGGAACACCCTCGACCGCGCCGGGCAGCAGCAATTGGAGGCAGCCTTCGCCCGCCTGTTCCCGGCCGCGGCCGCACGCGCCGAGCACGACCGATGACCTGAGTTGGCATGGATGAGAAGCCCTCGCGGAAGCTGTCGGTCTGCTTCAGCGTCGCGCGAACCGGTGCAGGGAGTCGAGCACTGCCGGGGCGAGAGTGCTCGGGTGGTCGGCGTCGTGCAGCAGGTGGTCCACTCCCGACAGCGGCACCCGGCCCGGTCCGCTGACGTGCGCGCGGCGTAGCGCGGTGGTCAAGGCATCCGTTGTGGCGCAAGGGACTTGGGTGTCGTTCGTGCCGCAGGTGAGCAGCACCCGGGTCCCCGGCCGCAGGGCCGCCGCGGTGTCCGGCGGGTAGACGGCGTCGTCGCTGTCCACGAAGCGGCTGTTCTGTCCTTGGAAGGCCTTGAAAAGCTGTGCGACGGCGGACGGCAGACCGGTGGTGTCGACCGGTCGGTGTTCGCGCAGCGCGGTGACGGCGGCGTCGATCGCCGCGTCGATCGTGTGCTGCTGCTCCGGGGTGAGCTGGCCCTGCCGGGCCGCCTCGGCGATCTGGGCGTGCAGTTGCAGCGCGACCAGGTCGAGCAGGCGGATCGCCTGCGGTTGCAGCAAGGCCAGGCCGGTCGGGCGCGGGCGGGCGGTACTGCCGAGCAGCAGCGCGGTCATCGCACCTTCGCTGTGCCCGACGACGGTCAGCGCGTACGGGTCGGTCTCCGGCTGGTCACGCAACGACTCGTAGGCGGCCTTCGCCTGGCGGACGAACGCCGGATAGTCGAGTTTTTCCGGGTGGTCGCGATAAGCGCCGAGCCCGGTGCGGCCGGTGCCGTACTTGTCGAATCGCAACGTGGCGACCCGGTCGTCGCCCAGCGCGCCGGCCACCTGCGCCAGGGTGTTCGGGGACGTGTGGGCTTGGTTGCCGTCGCGGTCGGTGGGCCCGCTGCCGGGCAGCAGCAGCGCGGCGCGCAACCGGTGCCCGGCGCGATGCGCGGGAACGTGCAGGGTGCCGTAGGTCGTGGTCCCGTCGACGGTGAAGACGATTTCGCGGTCGGCGGCGGGCACGAGGCCGACCGGCGCGGCGGTCACGCCCGTCAATGCCAGCGCGGCCGCGGCGAGGTGGGAGAACATCTGCTCACCGCCGGGCGTTCTCGACCAGCGCGACGGTCGCCCGGGGATCGTCGACCTGAACGACCAGCCGGGCGTAGCGCTCGTCGGCGAGTTCGAGCACGACGGCCTTCGCCGGATCTTTGACGTCCCAGAAGACCTTTTCGCCGTCGAGGTGGAACGTGCCCGCGGTGATCACGCCGGGCACGTGGGCGCCCGGCGCGCGGATTCCCTTGGGGTCGGCGGCGATGCCGGGGTCCGCGGTCGCGCCGCGGACGTGGGCCAGCGGGATGGTCAGGCTGCTCTTGAAGGCCCAGAGCTTGTCGAGACCCTCGATCACGACGACGAGGTTGTCGCCGTCGATGGAGACCAGTGCCATGTCTGTTTTCCTTGTCAGTTAAGCGGATCGAGTCGTTGAGTCAGCGCGGCGCCGGCCCCGTCGGGATTGCCGCGCAGGCGCAGGCCCAGCGCGGCAGCCGTGAGCGCGGCGGCCAAGGCGGCGGAGACG
Source organism: Amycolatopsis sp. NPDC059235 (assembly GCF_042754125.1). Lineage (NCBI taxonomy): Bacteria > Bacillati > Actinomycetota > Actinomycetes > Pseudonocardiales > Pseudonocardiaceae > Amycolatopsis > Amycolatopsis sp. NPDC059235. The sequence continues at coordinate 27,903 of NZ_JBHZAG010000038.1, read as the reverse complement.
CCGAGCGCGTCGGAGATCGCCTGGTCAAGCGAGGCAAACGCGGTATTCACCTCGGCAGCTACTTCCTCGTCGGAGGACGCCCGTTCGACCGCCGCGAGCAGCAGCAGACCGAGGTCGGCCGAGGCGACCAGACGGAGCACGGTCGCGGAATCCTTGGCCGCGGCGAGCGCTTCGGCCAAGGGGCGGACGTCGTCGGCGAGGTGGCGGCGCAGGGCGACCAGGTACAGGCCGCGCTTGCTGCCGAAAGTCTTGTAGAGGCTGTTGCGGTGCACACCGAGGTGGGTGACGAGATCGTCGACAGACACCCCGTCGTACGCGCGGCCACCGAACAACTCCACCGCCGCGCGCACTACTTCGTCCTCGTCGAACGCCCTTCGCCTGCCCATGGCTCCACCATAGGATTTTGGGGAACGATCAGTCAAGAACAATCGTTCCTCAAAAATCAGGGAAGGTCAGCTCGACTGGGCCTGCCGATCGATCATCGACACCAGGGCCGAGACGAGTTCCTCTGCCGTGACCTGCCACTTCTCCGCGGACAGATGGCCGTTGACCGCCATGTCCGTGATCCCGTGCGCGCTGGTCAGCAGCAGCGCGGCGAATCGCCGGACGTGCTCGGGCCCGACCAGATCGCCGACTATCGCGAGAAACTCGCCCATCGCACGGTCACCCGCCTGCTCCGCCGCTTCGATCGCGGCCGAATCGCCGGCCGGCGCGGCGAACATCAGCCGGTACAGGTGCGGCTGACCGCGCCCGATCGCCATCAGCGCGGCCAGGCCGCGGTGCAACGTCTCGGCCGCGGGCACCCGCGAATCGGCGCGCACCGCGTGCACCTGGTCCGCGAGCCGGTTCAACGCTTCGGCCGCGATGGTGGTCAGCAGGCTGTCCTTGTCCGGGAAGTGCCGGTACGGCGCGCCGCGGCTGACCCCCGCCCGCGCCCCGACCTCGCGCAATGTCACCGCTTCCGGACCGCCGCTGTCCAGCAGGCCAGCGGCCGCGTCCAGCAGGGCCCGACGTGTCGCGGCAGCGGATTCCGCACGGGTGACCATGCCGTTCAGCATACAGTTGACAGTGTCATCTGAGCTGCCTACCCTCGTTAAGGTGACAATGTCATCTGAGTCATCTGAAAGCTGCACGGTCGTCACCGGAGCCTCGACCGGGATCGGCGCGGCGACCGCCCGCGAACTGGCCCGCCGGGGGTTCCGCGTGCTCGCCGGAGTCCGCCGCGAGCGCGACGCGGACGCAGTGCGCGCCGACGGCATCGAACCGCTCATCCTCGACATCACCGAGCCGGACCACATCGCCGCACTCGCCGCCCGCGTCGATCAGCAGGCAGCTCCGCTTCGGGCGCTGGTGAACAACGCCGCGATCCAGATCAACGCACCCGTCGAAGCCCTGCCGCTGGGCGAATGGCGACGGCAGTTCGAGGTCAATCTCTTCGGTCACGTCGCCGTCACCCAGGCACTGCTGCCCGCCCTGCTGCGCCACTCCGGCCGGGTGATCAACATCAGTTCCGTCGGCGGCCGGGTCGCCTTGCCCGCCTACGGCCCCTACGCGGGCACGAAGTTCGCTCTCGAAGCGGTCAGCGATTCGCTGCGCCGGGAAGTGGCTCCGCTCGGCGTGCGAGTAGTCGTCGTCGAACCCGGCGCGGTCCGCACGCAGATGCCGGGCCGGGTCATCGCCGCCACCAACCAGCAGGCCAACGCGATGTCCCCGGAACAGCGCGAGCGCTACGGAGGGCTCCTCGAAGCGGTCAACACGCATGCCGCCGCGCACCTGCCCAACGGCAGACCCGCGGAGGACGCGGCTCGGGTGATCGCGAAGGCGGCGACTGCCCGGAAACCACGCACCCGCTACACCATCGGCCGGGACGCGGCACTGATCACCCGTCTGTCGCGGGTCGTGCCGGACCGGATGCTCGACCGGATCCTCGCGGCCAACCTCCGCCCGCACTATCCGAAGCCCGCCACGGCACTGCGCTAAGAAGCGGGCTGCCACTCCGCGACCAGGTCCAGCAGCCCGGGGAAGCGGGCGTTGAGATCCTCCGTGCGCACCCGGTTGCGGCGTTCCAGCCCGTATTGCCGTTGGCGCAGGACGCCCGCCTCGCGCAACGCCTTGAAGTGGTGCGTCAGCGACGACTTCGGGCGGTCGAAGCCGAACCAGCCGCACGGATGGTCGTAAGCCTCGCGTTCCAGCAGCAGTTTCCGCACGATCGTCAGCCGCAGGGGGTCGCTCAGGGCGGCTAGGACGGTTTCCAGGCGCAGGTCTTCCCGGGCCGGTTCGGAGAGGGGCGACGGGAGTTCGGCGGGCGGGGTGTCCGGGTCGGTCACCGAAGGCGAGGGCATGCCCACAGTCAACCACTCCAGTACGAGATTAGTCGAACTACTGCTAGGTTCGACTCATAGTTCGACTAATCTCGTACTGGAGGATCCATGGCCGTCGTCGCGCCCTCGCGGGCCGGTAGTCCTTGGCTTGCCGCGTGGCCGGTCACCGCGGTGTTCGTGCTTTCCAATGCGCCGACCCCGCTGTATGTGCTGTGGCAGCACCGGCTCGGGTTCTCCGCCGGCACTCTCACGGTGATCTTCGCCGCCTACATCGCCGGACTGCTGGCCGCGCTGCTCGTCGCGGGGCGTGCGTCGGATCGGCTTGGGCGGAAACCTGTTGTGCTGCCGGGGGTTTTGCTCGCGCTCGTTGCTTGCGGGCTGTTCGCCGTCGCGACATCGGTGCTCGCGTTGGCGATCGCTCGGTTGCTGGCGGGGATCGCGGTCGGCATCACGGTGTCGGCGGGGATGGCGGCGGTCGTTGACGTCGGCGGGCCCGAACGTGCGAAGACCTCGACGCTCGCGGCGTCTACCGCGATGGTCTTCGGGGCCGGGCTTGGGCCGTTGCTCGCCGGGGCGCTGTCGGAGACTCTGCCCGGGCCGACAGTGACGATCTTCGCCGTTTCGGCGGTGCTGCTGCTCAGCGCGGTCGTCGTGGTTATTCGGCTGCCGCTTCGGCGTCCGGTCGATTCCGGTGCGGGCGGTTGGGTGCGGGTTCCCGCGGTGCCGCGGGCGCAACGTAGGTATGTCGCGCTCGGGATCGCGGTTTTCGCGCCGGGGATCACCTCGACGTCGTTCGTGCTTTCCCTCGGACCGGCGTTGCTGGCCAACGTGCTCGGCACCAGCAATCGCCTGCTCGCCGGGGCGACCGCGTTCGTCATGTTCGGTGCGGCGACTGCGGTTCAGTTCGCGGCGAAGCGGCTCGAGGTGCGCGCCATCCTGCTCACCGGCGCGGCGGCGGGGGTCGCCTGCATGGCGGCGTTGCTGGTCGCCGTGCACGCGCAGTGGATCGCGGCCATCGTCGTGACCGCGGTGCTGGCTGGAGCCGCGCAGGGACTCGGCCAACTCGGCGGGCTGACGCTGATCAGCACCCACGTGCCCGAGCGCAGGCGCGCCGAGGCCAACGCCTTGCTCAACTTCGGCGGCTACCTTCCGGCGGCGCTGCTGCCCGTCGGCACCGGGTACCTCAGTGACACCCTCGGAATCGCTACTGGGTCAACGGTTTTCGCCGCGCTTCTCGCACTCGCCGCGCTCACGGCTGCCGGATTCGTGTGGCGGTCCGCCCGCTGACGATCAGGGACGGCCGCCCGGTCGCCAGTCGTGCACCTCGATCGCCGCATAGTGCGCGGAGGTAAGGATTCCCCGTGCCGTGTCTCCATCCGCGGCTTGCACCAAAGCCGCGGTGCCGAGCCAGGCGGTGCCGTCGTCGGACCACAGCGGGCCGTAGGCGATCAAGGACTCCGTGGCGGACGGTTCGAGGTCGACGGAGGGGCCGGAACCCAAGCCCAGCACCAAATACAGGTTCGCCGCCTCCGGATCGCCGGGAAACTCCCACATCGTGCGGCCGAGAGCGTTGTCCCAGCGGCGAATCAGGACGTCCCGGTAGGCGCCGGCCTGGTAATTCGGTTCCGCGAAAGCGAATTCGCGGACGGCGGCGACGTCCGGGAGGTCGACGATGTGCACGCTGCCGGTCGGAATTTCGCCGTCCAGCGTCGGGCCGCGGGCGATCAGCTCGAAACCGTCCATATAGGACCAGTGCTCTTCGATCAGCTCGGCGCGCAACGCGGCGGAGCCGGGGCGGTCGCGGTGGTAGCAGAAGAACTTCACCAGGGGAGTCTGCCGCATCCGGCAGACCGCCGAGGACGAATTCGCCAAGTCCGCGAACCAGGCGTACGGTAGTAGTTGAACTTTCAAACACTCGGAGGCAGTCATGGCGAACCGCACGCCGGTCCTGTACCTGAGCCACGGTGCGCCGCCGCTCGCCGACGACGCGACGTGGACCCGGCAGCTCGCCCAGTGGTCCGCCGACCTCGCGAAACCTCGCGCGATCCTGGTCGTTTCGGCGCACTGGGAGGAAGCCCCACTGACGCTCGGGGCGACCACGACAGTCCCGCTCGTCTACGACTTCTGGGGCTTCCCCGAGCGCTACTACCAGGTCAAATACGCCGCGCCAGGTGCTCCGGAGCTCGCCGCGCAGGTGCGCAAGCTGCTGCATTCGACCGAAACCCCGGTGCACGACGCCCCGGACCGCGGCCTCGACCACGGCGCCTACGTCCCGCTGGTGGAGATGTTCCCCGACGCCGACGTCCCGGTGCTGCAGATTTCCATGCCCTCCCTCGACCCACGAGCGCTCTACGACCTCGGCCGCAAGCTCGCGCCGCTGCGCGACGAGGGCGTGCTGATCATCGGCAGCGGATTCTTCACCCACAACCTCCGCGCGATGCAGGAGGTCAACGGCAGCAACGGAACCCCGCCGGGATGGTCCGCGGAATTCGACCACTGGGGCGAGGAGGTGCTGCGCGACCGCGACCTCGACGCGTTGCTCGACTTCCAGCACAAGGCCCCCGCCGCCGCGATGGCGCACCCGCGGATCGAGCACTTCGCGCCGCTGTTCGTGTCGCTCGGCGCCAGCTCGGCCGAGGGCGAAGGCCGCACGGTGATCGACGGTTTCTGGCACGGCCTGGCGAAGCGTTCGCTCGAATTCTCCTGACCCAGCACACAAAAAAACGGGCCCGGAAGCACGTGGCTTCCGGGCCCGCCCGGGGTTATCCCCGGCTCGCTTCAGGCGAAGCGGTTCACTTCTTGAAGATGCCGGTCACCTTCGCGGCCAGCTTCTGGAACGCACCCAGCGGGCCGGTCGCGTCACCGATCGCCGGCACGGCCGGAGCGGTCGGCATGGCGGTCGGCAGCGTCGTCGGGGCGCCCGGAACGGCGGGCACCGCGGCGAAGGCGGGCAGCTGGCCCAGTGTCGGCAGCGAGGTCTTCACCGGCAGCTGAGCGGGAACGGCCGGAACATCCGCGCGCTCGGCGCCCGCACCCGGCAGAGCCGGAACGCCCGGCAGAGCCGGGACCGCGGGAGCCGACGGCAGGTGGATGCCGTTCTGCAGCCCGGAAACCGAAGGCAGCGCCGAAGCGCCCTTCAGCTGGTTGAGCTGGTTCAGCGCGGACAGTCCGCTGACCTGCGGCACGTCAGCACGCTGGGCGCCCGGCAGGGCCGGGGCGGGCAGCGTGGTGGCGGTGGGCAGGCTGCCCAGGCCCGGCAGGGAAGGCACAGCCGGAGCCGACGGCAGCGACGGCGCGGCCGAGGAACCGCCCGGCAGACCCGGCACGGCGGGCATCGCGGGGAGCTCGCCGGCGCCCATCTCGCCGCCGATCGGCACGTCGATGGCGGGCGGCTCTTCGACGTCGGTCGAGTTGGGGGCCTCGGCGGTGGCCACGCCGAGCACCTCCAGCGGCACGCCGAAGACCTGCACCAGCGCACCCAGCGGGTGGTAGAAGTCGAAGCCGGAGAGGGCTTCGCCGGTGCCGTCGGTGCTGGTCGCGTCGTTGCCGTCGGTCACGTCGGTGACGTTGTCGCCGACCCCGTGCGCCACGCCGCCCACGGCGACCCCGTCGCCGAAGACCTGCGCCACAGCCGGGACCGGGAGGTCCAGGATGTCGCCCGAGATCGAGCCCTCGGTGCCCGAGGTGGTGTCCTTGCCGGCGTCGGTGGACACGGTGTTGTTCATGGCGTCGCCCGAGGACACGCCCGCCGCGGAGACCGCGTCGCCGAAGACCTGCGCGACCGGTTCGGCGTCCGCGCCGACGATGTCGCCCGCGACCGCGCCGCCGTCGCCGTCGGTGAGGGCGTCGCCGCCCGCCGTCGAGGTGACGTCGTTGGTGGCGGTGCCGTGGCCGATCGCACCCCCGGCGACCCCGTCGCCGAAGATCGAGCCGGCACCGGCGATCGGAGCCTTGACGATGTTGCCGGCGAGCGCGCCGTCCTTGCCGTCGGCGCTGGCGTTGCCGCCCGCCTTCGAGTCGGTCAGGTTGTCCGACATGCCGGTGCCGATGCCGGCGACCGAGCCGCCGACGCCGTGGCCCTGAACCGGCAGCGAAACCGGGGCCTCGACGAGGTTGCCCGCGCCCGCGCCCTGCGCGCCGGTCGCGTGCACGTCGTTGCCCGCGGTGGAGGTGGTGTCGTTGCTGGACTTGCCGTGGCCCTGGCCGACGAACGAGCCGCCGATGCCGAACAGCTGCACCGGGGTGGACAGCGGCGCGGTGGCGAGGTTCGAGCTGAGGAAGCCGTTGTCGTCAGCGGTGTTGCCGCCGCCGCCCGCCTTCACGACCTTGGTCTCGGAGCCGTCGGCCGAGCCCTGCCCGATGAACGAGCCGCCCACGCCGAAGACCTCGGCCGGCGCGGCCACCGGGACCTGCACGATGTTGCCCGAGCCCGACGAGTCGTTGCCCTGGCTGCCGTCGTAGTTGCCCGCGGTGACGGTCTTGGTCTCGGTCGAGGTGCCCGAGGCGTTGCCGATGTGGCTGCCGCCGATGCCGTGCACCTCGGGGGCGCCCGCCACCTGGGTGTTGACGATGTTGCCGGTCAGCGTCGAGCCGTTGCCGCGGGTGTAGCTGCCGTCGCCGGACGTCGCGGTGGTGGTGTTGTCGCAGTTGGCGACCGCGCGGCCGATGTAGGTGCCGCCGACGCCGCACGCCTCGACCGGGAGCGCCACTGCCGGGTCGACCACGTTGGCCGAGCCGGCAGCGTCGTTGCCGCTCGTCTTCACGAAGCCGCCGGAGGTGGCGGTGGTCTCGTGGCTGGAGGACGAGGCCTGGCGGTCGAGCGCCTGGCCGGTGGTGGCGTTGCCGATCCACGAACCGGCGACCGACGCGACGTTCGCGACCGGGCTGGCCTGCGCGGCGGCGGCGTTGCCGGACAGGAACGACTGGTCCCCGTCGGTCTCGAGGTAGGTCGGGGTGCCGTTCAGGCTGCCCGGACGGGTGTCGCCCGCCTTGGCGTCGGCCGAGGAGCTGGAGGTGGAGTCGGCGTCCGAACCCCACACGCCGCCGGCGTTGCCGTTGAACTTGACCGGCAGCGCGATCGGCGCGCCGACCACGTTGCCGCTGCCCGCGGCGCCCTTGCCGTTGGACTTCATCGAACCGCCGGAGGTGGCGGTGGTGTCGGCGTTGTACCCGCCGCTGTAGGCGTTGCCGAGGATCCAGGACGCGGCGTTGCCGGTCACCTGGACCGGGGTCGCGAACTGGCCGCCGACGACGTTGCCGGACAGGCCGGAGCCCTTGCCGGTGGTGTCGACGTTGCCGGTCTCGGTGGTGCTCTGGTGCGCCGAACCGCCGTGCACCGCGCCGCTGCCGCCGGCCAGGCCGACGCCGTTGCCCGCGATCTGCACCGGGAGCGCGTAGTCGAGCGCCACGACGTTGCCCGCGATGCCGGAGTACTTGCCGTCGGTCGCGACGTCCTGGTTGTGGTTGTAGGTCTGGCTGTGGTCGCCGCCCTGCACGTGCGCGTCGCCGATGACGCCCACCGCGTTGTCCACGATCTGGATCGGGACGACGACGTCGCCGTTGACCTTGTTGCCCTTGAACGCGTCGTGGGTCGGCGTGATCTGCCGGGGCGCGTCCGCCTTCGGGAGGCTGTCGGTCAGGCTGCCCGCGGAGCCGCCCGGCGTCTTCGCCGAAGCGAGCGCTCCCTTGACGGCGGAGGTGACGGGCTTGGTGCTGATCTCGTTGTGGTGCGCCGGGAGGTCGACCTGCCCGAGCGGGGTGCCGATCGCGTTGTTGGCCTCGTCGATCGGGACGGTGACGTTGAGATCAAGCGGGGAGGCCGGGGTGTCCGGGTTCACGTTCTCGTCGGCCGAGGCGATGCCGGTGCCCAGCATCAGCAACCCACCCGTGACCAACGCGGTCTGGAGTCCGCGCTTTGCCCAGGTCTGCATGGGATTTTTCTCCTTCATATCGGGGTCCCTTGCGGGTTTGTGGCGGTGCGCCCTGTCTCTCCAGGAATGCACCGGGGAATGCGTGCGCGGAAATTGCGCAGCGCGCGAAAAACCCGCGGGATATCTGTCGATGACGGCGACGGCACACAAAGGTGTCCGTGGGTGCGTCAAAGACCCCGCGGGTGAAGTGGATCAGTCAGGAGTGACGCCGGGCTGCGTGCCCGGGGTGCGCGGCGTGTGCGCGAGGCCGGTGCGGGTCGAACCCGCCACGGCGTTGTCGACGGCGGCGGTGACCCAGGAGGGGACGCCGAAGTTCAGTCCGTCGAGGTGTCCGCCGGGCGCGGTGCTGCCACCGGCCGGGGAGTTCGGGATGGAAAGCGGCGCAGCGGGAAGCTGCGCCGGGGAGAACGGCGCGCCGGGCAGGCCGCGGTCGCCGCCGTGGTGCCGCGAGGGCAGTTCGACGCTCTGCACCGGGTCGACGGACTGCGCGTCCATCGAGGGGAAGACCGACTGCAGTGCGTCGGACGTGGTCATCGCGGCGGCGCCGAGGTTCTGGTCCGCCTCGGCGGGCTGCTCGGGAATGCCGGGCGCGGGCACCTGCTCGGACCCGGGGGCCGGAGCGGAGGGCAGTTTCGGCAGGTCGACCAGGTTCGAGGGAGCGCTCGGGTCGAGCAGATCCCACAGCTTCCGGCCGAAATCCTGCGCCGCGGGCGGCGGGGTGGTCGCGTCGGCGATCACCTGGCGCGCGTCCTGCGGCTTGCGCGCGATGTGCTCGAGCGAGCCGAGCGTGCGCTCCACCGGCTTGACGACCGCGTGCTGGCCGAGATCGCTGACCGCGGTGCTGACCTTTCCGGCGGCCTCCTGGCCGCCGGCGAGATCGTCGCGGTGCGAACCGCCGAGCTGGCCGAGCGAGCAGGAGGGCCGCGACGTGCCTGGTTCAGACCACGTGGTGGCACCCTGGCCGCACGACGAAAGCCCTTGCGCCGCACCGGTGACGTCGCCCGCGAAACGGGCCGCGCCGTCGGTGACGTCGCCGATTCCGGCGGCCGTCGCGTCGGTGACCGGCGTGACGCTCGCGTCGACCGTGTCCGCCGAAGCGGCGGAGGAGGAGACGGCCCACGCGGCCGCGGTGGCCGCGAGCGCGCCGCCGACGACGAACAACGCACGCGACGCGAGACGGCCGAAGCGCGTCGCGCCCCGCCTCTCGTGCACAGCGTCGTTCGTCACAGGTGATTTCTCCTCGAGCGTAAAAAATGATTTCGGTTTTCGAGCGGAACGGCACAGTTCCGCGGTGGTGCAAAACCGAGACAACCAAATTTCCGGCCCGCCGCGCATCCTTGACACGGCTTGATGCCACCATCGTGTGAACAACACAGAGTGTGGCCGGGTCTCACGATGGGTCATCCCCGGAGAAGACGGCGGGTTACTCCCGAGTCGGTTCGCGCGCACCGGCGAAGCGGTGATTCGCGCGTGCCCCTCTGGCGATCCGCCCGGTTTTCGTCGACAGGGCCGATACGGTTGACCCCGTGAGCCAGCCAGGGCGCGGACAACGCGAACAACCGTCCCTTTCCGAACCAGTCGCCGACGTCACCGGTTTCATCCCGCGCGGCCTTCGCGTGTCCGCCGCGCTGTCGTGGCGGTTCATCGTGGTGATCGCCGCGCTGTACGCGGTGGTGTGGCTGCTGGGCTATCTCGCGTCGGTCGTGGTGCCGGTGTCGATCGCGCTGCTGCTCTCCGCCCTGCTGGCCCCGGCGGTGTCGCGGCTCGTGCAGATCCGCTTCCCGCGCGGGCTCGCCACGGCGATCGTGCTCGTGGCCGGGCTCGCCGTGCTCGGCGGGCTGCTGACGTTCGTGATCACCCAGTTCTCCAGCGGCCTTCCCGAACTACAGCAGCAATTGACCACGAGCCTCAACCAGATCAAGGACTGGCTCATCAACGGTCCGCTGCACCTGCGCCAGGAGCAGATCCAGGACTTCATCAACCAGGCGATCGGCTTCCTGCAGAACAACCAGGCGTCGATCACCACCACCGCGCTGACCACCGCGGGCACCGTCGGCGAGATCCTCACCGGCTTCGTGCTGACGCTCTTCGTCACGATCTTCTTCCTCGCCGGCGGCGACGGCATCTGGTCGTTCCTGGTGCGCGGCGTGCCGCACCGGGTGCGCTCGCGGGTGGACGTGGCGGGACGGCGCGGGTTCGCGTCGCTGGTCAGCTACATCCGCGCGACGGCCGCGGTGGCCGTGGTCGACGCGGTCGGCATCGGCATCGGGCTGTGGATCGTCGGCGTGCCGCTGGTGATCCCGCTGGCGACGCTGGTGTTCCTCGGCGCGTTCATCCCGATCATCGGCGCGCTGATCACCGGCGGCGTCGCGGTGCTGATCGCGCTCGTGTCCAAGGGCATCATCGGCGCGGTGATCGTGCTGGCCATCGTGATCGGCGTGATGCAGCTGGAAAGCCATGTGCTGCAGCCACTGCTGCTCGGCCGCGCGGTGCGGTTGCACCCGCTCGCGGTGGTGCTCGCGATCGCCACCGGCCTGGTCGCCGCCGGCATCGCGGGCGCGCTGCTCGCGGTGCCGCTGCTGGCCGTGCTCAACTCCGGCATCCGGTCGCTGCTGCACGAACACGATCCCGATCCGGCGACGGTCGACGCGTTGCACAGCAAGGCCGCGTACCCGAACGACGCGCCGGACAGCGACGGCGGCAAGAAGCCGGGCAAGTCCAGCAACAAGTCCAGCAAGGACAAGAAAGACGAGGACGCCGGCTCCGGCGAAGACGAGAAGTGAGCATTCGTTCCATCCGGGATCCGGCGGCACCGCTGTGGCGCGGTGTCGTGGTGCTGCGCGTCGTCACGTGGTTGTTCGCGCTGGCCGTGGCGATCGTGCACCACCCGGGCTTCCAGCGGCCGTGGCTGGCGTGGCTCGTCATCGGAGTGATGGCCGTGTGGTCTGTCGTTTCGAGTCTGGCGTACATGCGCGAGAACGGACGGCGCCGCTGGCTGGTGATCTTCGACCTCGTACTCACCACAGCGCTCCTGCTCACGTCGCCGTGGATCCTGTCGGACGCGCAGTTCGCCAACGCGACTACGCCGTTGATCACCACGGTCTGGGCAGCGGTAGCGCCGATCGCGGTCGCAACGCGCTTCGGCGCGCGCTGCGGCGTAATGGCAGGTCTCGTCGTGGCAGTGAGTACTGGTGTCGCACGCGCGAACGTCGACATCGACGTCCTCCGTGACGGCGTGCTGTTGTGCGCGAGCGGCCTCCTTGTCGGTATGGCGGCGACGCTCGCGCGCAGCTCCGCCGAAACACTCGCGCGCGCACTTCGCGCCGAAGCAGCGACGGCCGAGCGTGAGCGGCTTGCGCGCTCGATTCACGACGGCGTGCTTCAGGTCCTCGCGCGCGTACGGCGTCGCGGTCTCGAAGTAGGCGGCGAAGCAGCGGAGCTGGCACAGCTCGCGGGGGAGCAGGAGATCGCGTTGCGCGCGCTGGTGACCAGCGAACCGACGCGGTCCGGCGACACCGCGGACCTCCGCTCGGCGCTGCAACTGCTGGCGACCACGTCGGTGCACGTGTCGACGCCGGCCGGCACGGTGGACCTGCCCGGGCACGTGACCGAGGAACTCGTCGCGATCACCCGCGAAGCGCTGGCCAACGTGGAGAAACACGCTGGTCCGGGCGCGCACGCCTGGGTGCTGCTGGAAGACCTCGGCGGCGAGGTCGTGGTGAGCGTCCGCGACGACGGGCCGGGAATCGAGCGCGGCAGGCTGGAACGGGCGGCGGCCGAAGGCCGGCTCGGGGTAGTGAAGTCGATTCGCGGCCGGGTGGCCGACCTGGGCGGGACCGCGACGCTGGACAGCGCTCCCGGCCGGGGCACGGAGTGGGAAGTGCGGGTGCCAGCCACGATGAGGGACGGACGATGACGGAACGGACGATCTCGGTGATGGTGGTCGACGACCACCCGATGTGGCGCGACGGCGTGGCCCGCGACCTCAGCGAGAACGGGTTCGAGGTGGCCGCGACCGCCCCGGACGCCCCGGCGGCGATCCGGATCGCGCGCGCGGTGCGGCCGGACGTGGTGCTGATGGACCTGAACCTCGGCGGCACGTCCGGCGTCGAGGCGACCCGCGAGATCACCGCGGCGGCGCCGGACACGCGCGTGCTGGTGCTCTCGGCCAGCGGCGAGCACAGCGACGTGCTGGAAGCGGTGAAGGCGGGCGCGTCCGGTTACCTGGTGAAATCGGCGTCCGCGGCGGAGCTGGTGGACGCGGTGCGCCGCACGGCCGACGGCGACCCGGTGTTCACCGCCGGGCTGGCGGGCCTGGTGCTCGGGGAGTACCGGCGGATGGCCGACGTTCCGGACGGCGCGCCGGAACCGCCGCGGCTCACCGATCGGGAGACCGACGTGCTCCGGCTGGTCGCGAAGGGGCTGACCGCGCGGCAGATCGCGGAACGGCTGGTCCTGTCGCATCGGACGGTGGAGAACCACGTGCAGTCGACGTTGCGGAAGCTCCAGCTGCACAACCGGGTCGAGCTGGCCCGCTACGCGATCGAGCACGGGCTGGACGAGGACTGAATCTCAGGAAGTCGCGACCCCGGCGGCCTGCTGCGCGGCGGAGAGTCTCGCCTTCCCCAGCCGCCAAGCCGGTTCGCCCGGATGCCACGCCGCGACCACCCCGTCGTCCACGACCAGGTCGCCGGCCCCGCTCCACTCCAGTCCGGAATGCTTCAGGTTCTCCGTCGAGTACGGCATCGACGGAGCCTGCTGCCAGGTGCCGTCGGTCAGGTTCAACAGCCACAGGTCGCGGGTCTGCGTGCTGGTCCCGGCGAACGACGGGGTGCCGAAATCGACCACGGCCAGGGTGCCGTCCCGGCTGGGCAGCACGGACGGATTGGGCTGCGGCACCGGCAGGGTCACCGGTTTCCGCGCTCCGTCGCGCAGGTTGAGCACGGTGAGGTCGGTGAGTCCGCCGAGAAGGAGCCGGTCACCTGCCGCGGCGAGGATGCGCGGCGATTGCTGCACGGTGCGCCCGGTTTCCGGGTCGATCAGGACGTCGACCGTCTCCGCGGTGCCGCCGCCGACGGTGATCAGCAACCCGTGCGACGTCTCCACCCGGACCACCGTGCGGCACGCCGCCACCGTGCCCCGGCCGAACGTGACGCCGGTGAGCGCGACGTGTTCCAGCCGGCAGAGGTCCGGGCCGTCCTGGCGGATCAACCACACGCTGGTGCCGTCCGCGCCCGGTGCCGCACTCACCGCTTTGCCGAGCGACCGCGGGGCCGAAAGCCCCAGGTAGACAAACACTTCGGCCGGATCGCAGGCGGCCTGCGAGCAGATCGGCGCGGTCAGCACGACCGGGGTGTGGCCGACGCGCAGCACCGAGACCGCCCGCTCCCCGCCCGGAACGCCCGGCAGGGTTCCGCGCACGCCCGAATCGGAGTCGAACACCGTCGGCGGCGACGTGGCCAGCAGCAGCTCCACGCCGATGCCGCCGGTCGCGACGCCGCCGTCGAGGCCGGTCGGCGGGGGCGTGGTCGGGGTCGAGCGCGCCGACGAGGTGACCGGCGCGGGTGCGGGAACCCCGCTCGTGCAGGCGGTCAGCAGGCAGCAGGCCGCGACCAGGGCGACCGTCGCGCGGGATACGGGTCCGTTCAGGGTTTTTCCCCGATCTGCCAGCGGAAATCGAGTTCTACCATCGAAGCCATGGCCGAGGAAGAGACGATCGCCGCGCAGCCCGCGACCGAGACCAAGCCGTTGACCGAGCGCGACATCCGGGTGTCCGACGACGAGCGCGAACACGTGGTCGGAGTGCTGCAGAAGGCGATCGGGCAGGGGATGCTCACCCTCGACGAGTTCACCGAACGCACCGACCAGGCGCTCGCGGCCCGCACCCGCGGCGAGCTCAACACCGTCCTCGCCGACCTGCCCGGGCTGGTCCATCCCGGCGCCGCCCCGCAGTACGCGCCGCTGCCCGAGCCGCCCGGCTACGGACCGAACTACGGGCTGGGCAGGCGGCTCGAACTCAACGCCAAGTACTCGTCACTGCAGCGCAGCGGCCCGTGGCAGGTCCCGGCCGCGATGGTGGTGCGCAACAAGTACGGCAGCACCAAGCTCGACTTCACCGAGGCCCGCGTCGCCACCCCGGTGGTGCAGATCGAACTCGACTCGAAGTGGGGTTCGGTCGAGCTGATCATCCCGCAGCACGCGGCGGTGGACTACAACTCGATCACCGAGATCAAGTTCGGCTCGCTCGACGACAAGACCGGCAGCAACGGCCGCGCGGGCACCCCGCGCTACGTGCTGACCGGCCGCATCCACGGAGGCTCGCTGGTCATCCGCCACCCTCGGCGGGGCATCTTCGGCTGACCAGCGTCCGGCGCCGGATCCGGTACCCCATCTCTCTCCCGGGTCCGGCGTCCCCTTATGCCGAGACCGCGTCCGCGACGGCTTTGCGGGCCGCGGCCGGATCGGCGGTGGCGAGCGCCGCCGCCGCGATCTCGCGCGCCCGCTCCCGCGACACCGTCGCCAGGCTCGCGCCGACCGCGCGGACCGCCGGGGCGTTCATCGACAGACTGGTCAGGCCGAGCCCGGCCAGCACCAGCGCGAGCCGCGGGTCGGCCGCCGCCTCACCGCACACGCCTGCCGGTTTGCCGGTCGCTTCCGCCGCGTCGCCGATCAGCTTCAGCAGGCGCAGCAAACCGGGCTGCCACGGGTCGTTCAGCTTCGCGACCGCACCGAGCTGGCGGTCCGCGGCGAAGGTGTACTGAGCCAGGTCGTTGGTGCCGACGGACACGAAATCGACCACGCCGAGAATCTCCTGCGCCAACACCGCGGCGGCGGGAATCTCGATCATCACGCCCGCGCGCGCGATCCCGGCGGCGCGCACGCGCTCGGCGAACCACGCGGCTTCCTCGACGGTGCCGACCATCGGGGCCATCACCGAAACCTCCGCGCCGGAATCCTCCGCCGCGCCCGCGATGGCTTCGAGCTGCCGGTCGAGCACCTCCGGCCGGTCGAACGCGATCCGCAGGCCGCGGACGCCGAGCGCCGGGTTGGGCTCGTCGTCCGGGGAAAGGAACGCGAGCGGTTTGTCCGCGCCCGCGTCCAGCGTGCGCACGATGACCGGCTTGCCGCGGAACGGCGAAAGCACTGCGGCATAAGCTTTTCGCTGCTCTTCGACGGACGGCTCGGCCGGCGCGTCGAGGTAGCAGAATTCGGTGCGGAACAGTCCGACGCCCTCGGCGCCCGCGTCCGCGGCGGCCTGCGCGTCGGCCGGGGAGCCGACGTTGCCGTACACCTTCACCCGGTGCCCGTCGGACAGCTCGCCGACGCCATTCCATTCGGCCGGGCCGGAAGCGGCGGCCGTGACGATCGGCGCGGACGGGTCGACTGCTTCGATCACGCCGGTGTCGCCGTCGACCGACAGCGCCTTGGCATCGGAGGCCAGCAGCCCGCGTACCGCGACGACCGCCGGAATTCCCAGCGCCCGCGCGAGAATCGCGGTGTGGCTCGTCGGGCCGCCCTCCTCGGTGACCAGCGCGAGCACCTTCGCCGGGTCGAGCCCCGCGGTGTCGGCGGGCGCGAGGTCGCGGGCGACGAGCACGCTCGGCGACGTCAGCTCGGGCACCCCGGGCGGGGCGACGCCGAGCAGTTCGGCGACGAGCCGGTCGCGCACGTCACGGACGTCGCGGACCCGCTCGGCCATGTACCCGCCGGCGGCCGCCAACGCGTCGGCGAAGCCTTCGGCGGCCTGGTAGACGGCGCGGGCCGCGGGTAGGTTCCGCGCCGTCACCAGCTGTTGAGCCTGAGCGGCGAGCGCCGGGTCGGCGGCCATCGCGGCGGTGGTGATGAGGATCGTCGCGGCCTCGCCGGTCGCGGCCTCGGCCTGCGCTTCCAGCCGCGCGGCGACCGCCTGCGCGGCGGGCTCGATCCGGGCCGCCTCCGCCGCCGGGTCCTCCGGCGCGGGCGTGCTGGCGGGTTCCCCGAGCGGCTCGGCGACCCGCACGACGGGTCCGCTCGCGCGTCCGGGGCTCACCGCGACCCCGGTCAGCGAGGAAGCGACAGCGGACTCGGCCGGAGCGGCGGCACTCTCAGACATGGTCTAGACCATAGCTCACGTAGACGGCGATCTCCCGGGGCGCCGCACCCGTTTCCCGATTTCGCACCCGTTCGACCACCGGACGCACCTCCTCGTGCCACCACGCGCCGGCCAGTTCCGCGCGGTCGCGCAGCACCCGGCCCCGCAAAGTCTGCCGGAAACCCCACGCCTCCGCCGAGTCCGCGAGCCGGAACCAGTCGGCGGGATCGTCCAGCCACAGGTCGGTCCGGTCGGCGTCAGCGAGCGGGACCCGTTCCAGGAACATCCGTTCGGCCCGCTTCGACGGCAGATCCGCCAGCGTCAGGCAACGCATCGCGAACGCGACCGTGCAGACCGACCGCACTTCGGCGAGGACCGCGTCCGCACCGCGCGCCCTGGCCAGCGCGATCCGATGGTGCCCGTCTTCCACGAAGTACATGTCGCCCAGCCGCACGAGCCGCACCGGCGGAAGCTCCCCGACGGCGTCGGCGATCGCCCGCCAGCGCTCCCGCAGCGCGCGGTTGCGGGGCCGGAACAGCCGGTCGAAATCCTCGGCGCGCGCGAGCGACCCCACCACGCCGTCGACCGGGACCTTGCGGAGCCCCTCGTAGGTTTCCGCCGTCCGCCCCAGCGCGGCGAGCGTCTCGTCGAGCGGCATCAACGCGAGCGGATCACGCGCTGCCGCGATCCGCCGCAACCGGGTCGCGTACCCCTGCCACCACGCCGAACCGAACGAATCGCCCACGTGAGCCACAACACGGCCCGGGCACGGCTCATTCCAGCTCGGCGGCCGTCGGATACGACGGTTGAGCACCATGCCGGGTCACCGTCACCGCGGCGACTTTCACCGCTCGCTCGGCGGCTTCGACCAGGTCAGCGCCATCGGCAAGGGCCGCGGCCAGTGCACCGGCGAACGCGTCGCCCGCGCCCGTCGTGTCGACCGCTTCCACCTTCGGCGACTCGACGGTTGTCGACTTATCGCTCTCAATCACCGCCGCACCCTTGGCCCCGAGCGTGACCACGGCCGCGCGCGGGCCGAGCTCCAGCAGTTTGCGCGGGTCTGCGTCTTCTGAGCCGAGCAGATAGGCCGCCTCGTGCTCGTTGACCAGCAGGACGTCCAGCGCGGCCAGAGTTTCCGGCGACACCTCGGCCGCCGGGGAGAGGTTCAGCAGCACCCGCACGCCGTTCTCGCGAGCCCGCACCACCGCGCGTTCGATCGTCGGCAGCGGCACTTCCAGCGAGGCGACGAGCACCCGAACGCCGTCCAGCGCCTCGTCGGTGATGTCGCCGGGTTCCAGCGCGGAGTTCGCGCCAGGGGAGACGAGGATTGAGTTTTCCCCGTCCGGAGTCACGGTGATGTAGGCGATTCCGGTAGGCCGATCAACAGTCCGAACGAATTGCGTATCGACACCCGCATTCGACAACGAATCCCGCAGCAATCGACCATAGGGATCGTCCCCGACCGCCCCGAGCAACGCGACGTCCGCGCCGAGTTTTCCCGCCGCGACCGCGGTATTCGCGCCCTTGCCGCCTGGCGACAACGCGGTGTCGCCGCCCAGCACCGTCTCGCCGCCGCCGGGACGACGGTCGACCGGCACCACCAAATCGGCATTCGCGGACCCGACTACCAGCACCGCAGCACTCATGCCGCCACTCTGCCATGACCCCCTTTCCGCCATCTGTGCCCGAAAGTGAAAGCGTTTGTAACTTTCTCGGCGCTCAGTGCGACAATCAGGCGGAACAGCGTCTGGCCGTCACTCGATCGGGGGATCCGTATCCCCCAGGCGTCACTTCTGCGGCGGCCTTCGCTCTTCTTCGAGCGTCACTGGCCTCGAGCCGATGACGTTGCCCCGACCGGAAGCGCACCGGAGAGGGCATCGGGTCGCCGGCGCCGATCA
This sequence comes from Amycolatopsis sp. NPDC059235, assembly GCF_042754125.1. Classification (NCBI taxonomy): domain Bacteria; kingdom Bacillati; phylum Actinomycetota; class Actinomycetes; order Pseudonocardiales; family Pseudonocardiaceae; genus Amycolatopsis; species Amycolatopsis sp. NPDC059235. The sequence continues at coordinate 9,683 of NZ_JBHZAG010000038.1, read as the reverse complement.
CGTAGCCCCCCGAGTGATCGGCGTCGGCACCGACCCGATTCGCGCGCCAGCGCCTGAATCGGTGTCCAGACCACCTAGACTGCCCGAATGAGCAGCCCCACACGCAGGGGTCGCGCGCGAGCGGCTACCGAATCGGACATCCGCCGGACCGCGCGGAAACTGCTGGTAGGCCAAGGCCCGGAAGCCGTGACGCTGCGGGCCATCGCCCGGGAGCTGGGGATCACCGCACCGGCCCTGTACCGCTACTACGAATCCCGCGACGACCTGCTGGAGAACCTCCGCCTCGACGTCTGCACCGACCTCGCCGCAGAACTCGCCGAGGACATCGCGGAACTGAAGGACGAGGGCCTGCTGCAGCTGTTCCAGATCTGCAAAGGCTTCCGCCGCTGGGCGCTGACCCACACCAAGGAATTCACGCTGGTGTTCGCGTCGCCGACCGGGGCCACCGGCACCGCGACCGGCAGCGCGCTGCGCAGGCTGGACGAGCCGTTCGGCAAGATCTTCCTCGCCGCGGCGGGCCACGTGCTCGCCCAGCACGACCTGGTCATGCCGCCGAACGACGTGGTCCCGCCCGAACTCCGCGACGACCTCACCGCGTTCCAGGAAGACCTGCTGACGGTGCTCAAGGAGTCCGGGCGGGAAATCCCGCCGGAGAAGCTGGACCTCGGGCTCACCTACCTGATGATCACCTTCTGGGCGCGGCTCTACGGCCACGTGACCCTCGAGGTGTTCGGCAACTACCCGATCCCGGTGTCCAAGCCGGACGTGCTGTTCGAGGCCATGCTCACCGACCTCGCCCGCGACGTCGGCCTCTACTCCGATTAGGCCGCGTGGCCGCCGTCGACCGAGATGGTCGAGCCGGTCACGTACGCGCTGGCCGGCGAGGCGAGGAAGGCCACCGTGTCGGCCACTTCCGCGGGCTTGCCGTACCGGCCGGCCGCGGTCATCGACGCCTGGTCCGCGGCGTACGGGCCGTCGGCCGGGTTCATTTCGGTGTCGGTCGGTCCCGGGTGCACCAGGTTCACCGTCACGCCGTTCGCGGCCAGTTCGCGGGCCAGCGCCTTGGTCAGCCCGACCATCGCGGACTTGCTGACCGCGTACAGCACCATCCCCGGTCCCGGCACGCGATCGGTCACGCAGCTGCCGATCGTGATCACCCGGCCGCCCTCGCCGAGGTGCTTGGCCGCCGCCTTCGTCGCGGCCAAAACCCCGCGCACGTTCACCGCGAGCACGCGGTCGACGTCGTCCATCCCGGTCTGCTCCAGCGGCCCGACGAAACCGACGCCCGCGTTGTTGACCAGCACGTCCAGCCGCCCGAACTCGGCGACCGCCGCTTCCACCGCCGCTTCGACCGCGGCCGTATCGGCGTTGTCCGCGCCCACGGCGAGCGCACGCCGCCCGAGCGCCTTGATCCGGTCGACCACGTCGGCCGCCTGCTCGGCGTTCACCGCGTAGGTGAGCACCACATCCGCCCCAGCCTCGGCGAGCCGCAGTGCCGTCGCCGCACCGATTCCGCGGCTCCCACCAGTCACCAGCGCCACTTTGCCGTCGAGGTTCATGTCCGTCCTTTCCGTTTGTTTCGCTTTCAACCATCGAAGCGCCGGACGACGGGCGAAGCTGGCGTCTTTCGGCCGTGGCGGTTCGATTCCGCACCCGGGCGGCCACAGCGTGTGACAAACTCCTGCCAGCGGGAAAACGGGGAGGGGGACGGGTTGCTGCACGTCCAAGAGCTGGTGAAGGTCTACAGCCAACGTCGCGTGGTCGACACCGTGTCGTTCAGCCTGCGGCCGGGCACGGTGACCGCGTTCCTCGGACCGAACGGCGCCGGGAAATCGACCACGCTGCGGATGATCTGCGGCCTGACCACGCCGACGTCCGGCACCGCGACCATCGCCGGCCGCCGCTTCGGCGAATGGCCCAATCCGGCGCACGTCGCGGGCGTGCTGCTCGACGCGTCCGCCGTGCACCCCGGGCGCACCGGCAGGCATCACCTGCGCAACGCCGCGAAACTGATGCGGCTGCCCGCCGCCCGGGTGGACCAGGTGCTCGGGCAGGTCGGCCTCTCCGACGCGGCGAACCGGCGGATCGGCAAGTACAGCCTCGGCATGCGGCAGCGGCTCGGCATCGCGCAAGCGCTGCTGTGCGATCCGCCGGTGCTGATCCTCGACGAACCGATCAACGGCCTCGATCCGGACGGCATCCGCTCCACCAGGCAGTTGCTGCGCGGGTACGCCCAGCGCGGCGGCACCGTGCTGCTGTCCAGCCACGTGCTGTCCGAAGTGGACCAGACCGCGGACCGCGTGGTGATGATCGGCCAGGGCCGCGTCGTCGCCGACGGTCCGCTGGAGAGCTTCGCCGGACCGGCCCGCACGCTCATCCGCACCACCGACCTGCCCCGGCTGACCTCCGCGCTGAGCCAGGCCAGGCTCGAACTGCGCCAGACCAGCGTGGACGGGGTGTCCGTCGCCGCCCCGATGAAACAGGTGTCCGACCTCGCGTTCGGCGCCCGCGTGCAGGTGCTGGAGCTGCGCGAGGAACAGCAGAATCTGGAAGAGCTTTTCTTCCGGCTCACCGGAGGAGCCCGATGATCCCGGCACAGGCGCCCGCGTGGCAGGCCCCGGCGCAGCGGCGCGCGTCGTTCGGCACCGTGGTGGGCGTCGAGCTGCGGAAGATGACCGCGACGGTGGCGGACAAGATCCTGGTGATCTCGGCGCCGATCCTGTTGGTGGCGTTGTCGCTGCTGTTCTTGCAGGGCGGACTGCGCGACTACACGCTCGACAAGCAGCTGCTGCCGGTGTTCCTCACGATCCGGCTCGGCGCGGTGCTGATGAACGTCGTGCTCGTGAAGCTGATCGCCGCGGAATGGCATTACCGCAGCGCACAGCCGACCCTGCTCGCCCAGCCGTCGCGGCTGCGCTACGTGCTCGCGCAGGCCACCATCGCGATCGGGGTCTGGCTGGTCACCTCCGGGCTGAACCTGCTGATGACCTTCACCTACTACCGCAGCCAGCTCGACGGATACGACACCCAGTTCCTGCTCGACGCCCGGCCGGGCGCGATGGTCGCGACGATTCTGCTCGGCGGGTTCTGCATGACCCTGCTCGCGGTCACCATCGGCTGGCTGATCCCCAACACCGCCGGATCGATCACCGCTTACGTCCTGCTGTCGCTGCTGTTCGTGTTCCTGCAGAGCGGCATCGACTACGCCGGATGGGTCGATCCGGCCGAACCCGCGCGGCAGCTCGCGGGGATCGCCAAGCACGGACCGGTCGCGCTGGCCACGTCGCTGGTGGTGTGGATCGGCCTGGCCGGGGTCGCGATCTGGCGGGCGGGCACGCGGGAAGCGGCGTGACCGCGGATCAGCTGGCCAGCGAGCCGCCGCCGGGATCGACCGTGTTCAGGTAGTCCTCGGCGGCCTTCTGCGCGTCCGGGCAGAACTGCTGAGCAGTCTGGCGGTCGACGTCGAGATTGTCGCCGGGGACCGGTCCGCGGCCCGCTTCGGTGCCGACCCGGACGGTGACGACCTGCAGCGAACCGGTGTTCACCGCCACCACGCAGCCGTATCCCTGGAGCTGGGAAACCGCGTAATAGCGATCCAGCACCAGCATCCGGCGGAAGTGGTAGACGCTGTAGTCGTAGACCTTCCACCAGCCGGGCCACGGTTCCGGGATGCGCTGGTCCGGGTCCATCGAGCCGATCTCGACCTGCGTGCCCGCCGACCGCTTCAGGACGCAAGCCTTGGCATACGGGTTGTACATCGGCGAACTGCCGCCGAGGGAGGCCAGCAACTGCGGGTTCTTTTCGAGCTGTGAACAGTCGCCAGGGAACAGCTTCGGCCGGCTCGTGATGACCGGCAGCGTGTCGTAAGCGATCGAATCCGCCGGCAGCCGCGGCGCAGGCTTCCCCGGTGGCGGAGCAGGCGCGACGGCGCACCCGGAAAGCACCGCCGCCGCTGCGACAATGCTCGCCGTTACCGCGGTGATCGCTCGGTTACGCACGGAAAGCACAGTACCGGCCCGGGATCGGCTCCCGGGCCGGAACGAGCTTTTTCAGAGCACGATGTTGACCAGCCGGCCCGGCACCACGATCACCTTGCGCGGCGTCTTGTCGCCGACCAGCGCGGCGATCTTCTCGTCCGCCAGCGCGGCCGACTGCACCGCGTCGTTCTTCGCGTCCGCGGGCACGGTGATCCGCGAGCGGACCTTGCCGTTGACCTGGATCGGGTACTCGACCGAGTCCTCGACCAGGTACTTCTCGTCCACGACCGGGAACGGCCCGTGCACCAGCGAGTCCGCGTGGCCCATCCGGTGCCACAGCTCCTCGGCGACGTGCGGGGCCAGCGGAGCCAGCAGCAGCACCAGCGGTTCGGCGACCTCGCGCGGGGTTCCGGCAGCCGAGCCGTAAACCTTGGTCAGGTGGTTGTTCAGCTCGATCAGCTTCGCGCCGGCGGTGTTGAACCGCATCTCCGCGTAGTCCTCGCGGACCCCGGCGATGGTGCGATGCACCAGCTTCCGGTCCGCCTCGGTCGCCTCGTCCGCCGAGACCCGCAGTTCGCCGGTCTGCTCGTCGACCAGCAGCCGCCACAGCCGCTGCAGGAACCGGTGCGCGCCGACGACGTCCTTGGTCGCCCACGGCCGCGACATGTCCAGCGGACCCATCGACATCTCGTACACGCGGAAGGTGTCCGCGCCGTAGGTGTCCGACATTTCGTCCGGCGTCACGGCGTTCTTCAGGCTCTTGCCCATCTTGCCGTATTCCTGCTTGACCTCTTCGTCGCCGAAGAAGAACTTGCCGTCGCGCTCGACGACGTCCTCAGCAGGCACGTACACACCGCGCTTGTCGGTGTAGGCGAACGCCTCGATGTAGCCCTGGTTGAACAGGCGGCGGTACGGCTCCTTCGAGGAGACGTGGCCCAAGTCGTACAGCACCTTGTGCCAGAAGCGGGAGTACAGCAGGTGCAGCACCGCGTGCTCGACGCCGCCGACGTACAGGTCGACGCCGCCCGGGTCGTCCCCGCCGTGCTCGGCCGGGCGCGGGCCCAGCCAGTACGCCTCGTTCTCCGGCGCGCAGAACACGTCCTCGCTCGACGGGTCGACGTAGCGCAGCTGGTACCAGCAGGAACCGGCCCACTGCGGCATGACGTTGGTGTCGCGGCGGTACTTCTTCGGCCCGTCGCCCAGGTCCAGGGTGACCTCGACCCAGTCCTTCGCGCGCGACAGCGGCGGCGACGGCTCGGAATCGGCGTCGTCCGGGTCGAAGGTCTTCGGCGAGTAGTCGTCGACCTCCGGCAGCACGACCGGCAGCTGGTCCTCGGGCAGCGCGATCGGCAGGTTGTTCTCGTCGTAGACGATCGGGAACGGCTCGCCCCAGTAGCGCTGGCGGGCGAACAGCCAGTCGCGCAGCTTGTACTGCACGGTGCCCTCGCCCGCGCCGCGGTCCTCCAGCCAGGCGATGATCGTCTTCTTGGCGTCGGCGACGCCCATGCCGTTCAGGTCGACGGTATCGTTGGCGGAGTTGATCGCCGGGCCGTCGCCGGTGAACGCCTCGCCCTCGAAGCCCTCGCCCGGGTCGACCGTGCGGACGATCTCCAGCTCGAACTTCTTCGCGAAGTCGTAGTCGCGCTGGTCCTGTGCGGGCACCGCCATGATCGCGCCGGTGCCGTAGCCCATCAGCACGTAGTCGCCGACGAAGACCGGGATTTCCTTGCCGTTGACCGGGTTCACCGCGTAGCTGCCGGTGAAGACGCCGGTCTTCTCCTTGTTCTCCTGCCGGTCCAGATCGGACTTGCGGGAGGCGGCGGCCCGGTAGGCGGCGATGGCCTCGGCGGGCGTCTTCGCGCCGCCGGTCCAGCTCTCCGGGTGCTCGCCCGGCCACTGCGCCGCGGTCAGCTTCTCGACCAGCGGGTGCTCCGGCGCGATCACCATGTAGGTGGCGCCGAACAGGGTGTCCGGACGGGTGGTGAAGACCTCGATCTTCTCGTCTCCCGCGGCGAACGAGACCCGCGCGCCCTGCGAGCGGCCGACCCAGTTGCGCTGCATGGACTTGACCTTGTCCGGCCAGTCCAGCAGGTCCAGGTCGTCGACCAGGCGGTCGGCGTACGCGGTGATCCGCATCATCCACTGGCGCAGGCTCTTGCGGAACACCGGGAAGTTGCCGCGATCGCTGCGGCCGTCCGCGGTCACCTCCTCGTTCGCGACGACGGTGCCCAGGCCGGGAGCCCAGTTCACCGGAGCCTCGGAGATGTAGACCAGCCGGTGGTCGTCGATGATCTTGCGCTGCTCGACGGTGCTCAGCTCGACCCACGGACGGCCGTCCGGCGTCGCGCGCTCGCCCGCGGCGTACGCCTTCTCCAGCTCCTCGATCGGCCGCGCCTTGCGGGCGTCCTCGTCGTAGTAGGAGTTGAAGATCTGCAGGAAGATCCACTGGGTCCACTTGTAGTAGTCCGGGTCGATCGTCTCGATCGACCGGCGCTCGTCGTGGCCCAGCCCCAGCCGCTTCAGCTGGCGGCGCATGGTGGCGATGTTCTGCTCGGTCGTGGTGCGCGGGTGCGTGCCGGTCTGCACCGCGTACTGCTCGGCGGGCAAGCCGAACGCGTCGTAACCCAGCGTGTGCAGCACGTTCCGGCCGATCATCCGGTGATACCGCGCGTAGACGTCGGTGCCGATGTAGCCCAGCGGGTGCCCGACGTGCAGGCCGGAGCCGGACGGGTACGGGAACATGTCCTGCACGAACAGCTTGTCCGAGGGCACCGGCTCGCGCGGGTCGGCGAGCGGGCCGACCGGGTTCGGCGCGTGGTAGGTGCCGTGGTCGGACCAGTGGTCCTGCCAGCGCTGCTCGATCTGCCCGGCCAGCTCCGCGGTGTAGCGGAACGGCGGGGCGTGCTCAGCGTCCGCGGCACTCTTCGCCGCGGCCCCGGTGGCCTCGTCAGACCCTGTCATCGCCGTCTTCCTCCGTGTCGAGCCACTCCCAGAAACAACTCGACCCCCCAAGCCAGAAGGCATGAGGGGTCGCCGCGCCGAGCCGGTCATCGGACCAGGTCAGCGCGGCAGGCCAAGGAGCAGCCGAGCCGTGTTCACGCACTCATCGTAACGCGCTGGTCAAAGCCGTTCCGACGGGACCGCCAAAGCGACGACCTGGGTCACCTGCGACGCGGAGAAGTTGTTGTCACTCACGAGCAGCAGGCTGCGCTCGCCGGACGGCAGCGCCGGACCCCAGGTCATCCCCTCGATGTTGTCCACAGTGGACAGCGGGAGATCGGAAAGGTCGGCTAGCAGCCGCTTCTTCACCGGCTTGACGTGCTTGGCGGCGGTCAGGGACGGGGTGTTGAGGACGTTCGTCGCGCCGGTGGTGTCGATCTCGAAGATGCGCACCTTGTTGCCGACGCCGGTGACGAAGGACCGCTCCATCATCAGAAACTTCGTCGGATCCGCCTGGTTCACCGCGAGCATCGAGGAGACGCCGGTGTCGGCGAAGCCGGTCGCGGGCTTCGGCTCGGCGAAAAGCTTCTCCTGCGGGTACGCGTACTGCGCCAGCACGGGCCCGAACCGGCTCTGCAGGGTGATCCGCGACAACGCGCCCGACGTCGGCGTGGGCGGCGGACCGTCCTGCAGCAGCGGGGCCTCGACCTCGCTGGCCAGCAGCGTGCCGAACCCGGTGTAGGCGAGGCCTTCGAGGACGTAATTGCGGCGCGGACCGGCGTCCGGCGTCATCCGCTCGTTGGCGGGCAGCGGCAGGTCGCGGAGGTAGTGCCCGTCGCGGGTTGCTTCGCGGATCGACGGCTGGATCAGGTGCTGGTCGGCGAGCCGGTCGCCTTCCTGCGACCAGACGTAATGGCCGGTCCACGGGTCGACGCGCAGTTCCTCGGGATCGATCGTCTGCTCGTTCTGGGGAGCGGCCGGATCGTTCTTCGCGAGCGGCGGGTACGGCGTGCCGTCCGGGCGCAGCAGCGGATGCGTGCCGGTGAAGGTGACCGGTCCCACACCCTTGGCGCTGACGTCGAACTTCGCGGTGTAGAAGCGGGCCGGGTTGATCGCGGACCGGTCGTCGCTGATGAAGACGTATCCGCCGGTGCGCGGATCGAAGTCGATCGACGACAACCCGCCGACCGTCGTGCCCTGGAACTGCAGGTTGTGCGGCACCCGCTGCTCGCCGAGCAGTCGGACCGGCCGCGGCGCGGCGTCCGCGGCGTCGCTGGTTCCGGGGATGAGCAAGGACAGCGTGACGATCCCGGCGGCGGCGAGCAGCCGGTGTCGCGTGGACGAAGACATGGCCCGTAGCACAGCCGACGAGGGTATCCGGGACATGGCCGCGAGGTCACGCTTATCCTCAAGAGGTGTTCGCTATCGCGCTCGTCCCGATCGTCCTTGGTGTCGTCGTCGGCTGGGGTGGTTTCCTCGGCGTGCGCGGACGGCTGAGCAGGGAAGGCGGGGCCGGAGTCCGGACCGAAGCCTCGATGCGCAGCGAAGAGGCCTTCAAGCTCGCCAACCGGGTGGCCGGAATCCCGACCCTCGCCGGCGGTGCCGCCGCGGTCGTCTGCGGACTCGCCGGCCTCGCGATCCCCGCCACGGCCGGCCTGGTGGCCGCCGCGATCGTCGGACTGCTCGGCCTGCTGGTGATGGTGGTCGCCGGAGCCCGCATGGGCGCCCGAGCCGCACTGACCGTGCCCGCCCCGTCGCCGGTTCCCGCTGGCTGCAGCGGCTGCGCGTGCGGCGCTGGCGGCTGCGGAGTCCTGCAGAAGTCCAGCGAGGCCTAATTCCGCTGCAAATCGCCAGGGTGAGTGGCCAGCAACGCGAGCGGCACCCCCTGGCGACGCAGCACCTGACCCCACAGGTCACGGCTGGGCGGCGCGAGAATGTCGCTGGGCAGAGCGGGAACGATCACCCAGTCCTCGCGCTCGATCTCGCCCGCGAGCTGCCCTGAGTCCCATCCGGCGTAGCCCGCGAACACGCGCACCCCACGCACCTTGGGCACGAGCACTTCAGGATCGCTGTCCAGATCGACCAGCGCGACCGGCCCCCGCACCGCGACCACGCCCGGGACGCTGGAAGCGGTCTCCCCAGTCCGCAACGCGGCGAGACAAAGCGCGGTCTTCTTGTCCACCGGCCCGCCGACAAAGACCGACTGAGGTTCGGCGACGTGCGCGCCCCACCCCGGCAGGACGTCGTTCACCGGAACATCGGACGGCCGGTTCAAGACCACCCCGAGCGTGCCCTCCGCCCGATGATCGATCACGAACACCACGGTCCGCTTGAAGTTCGGGTCGAACATCGTGGGTGCGGCGACCAGGAGCGTTCCCGGTTCAACCTCGGCGTCCGCTGGCACGCCACCCATGATCCCATCACCCGCCACGGGAAATCCTCCCGGCACGGGAACACCAGCACCACGCGCCCCGTTGAGAACAGTGAGCCGGCGCACTCGTGTCCCCCGGGCTCACTGAAGAACCGCCTTTGCGGAATACCGGTCCGGCCGGAGCCGCACTGCGCCAAGCCGCCGAGAGGCGAAACGAGTGCGCCGGTGTTCTCTCCTCCTGTTCGGTGCTTCGCACCTTCCCTCTGCCACCGGCGCCGAGTACCGGGGGGGGGGGGCCCCCCCCCCCCCCCCGGGGGGGGGGGGGGGGGGGGGGGGGGGGGGGGGGGGGGGGCCCCCGGGGGGGGGTGGGGGGGGGGGGGTTGGGTGGGGGGTGG